>CAMFSS010000094.1 GCA_945983195.1 uncultured Prevotellaceae bacterium
ACTTGAAGCTCCGCGCTTCATACTCAGAGGTAGGTAACTCGATTCCTAACCTGTTCTTTGCAAAAGGCTCGACCGACCTGTCGACAGGAGCCGTTGCCGGTTCGGGATACGGATATTTCGACAACCCACGTCCGGAGAAATCGAAATCGTTTGAGGCAGGATTTGACATTTCGCTCTTCCGCAGCGCCCTCAACTGGGATCTCACATACTATCACACCGACCTCACCAACAGCTACTTCGTGAGCGCAACAACAGGCGGTAAGTCGAAACCGGTGAATACGGGTCTTATCCGCAACCAGGGTATTGAAACCACACTTACATATAACATTCTCAACAACCGCGACTTGATGTGGAAGACCGGCTTCAACCTCTCGTACAACCTCAACAAGATTGTGAAGACCTACGAGGACGAGAACGGAAATCCCGCCAAGATGGAGCAGCGCGTTGCCAACGGACACGTAGTGGTACGCTACGAGCAGGGCGGCTCTTACGGTGACATGTATGCACTCGACTTCAAGCGCGACGAGAACGGCAAGATTGCATTCACAAGCGGAGGAATACCCCAGCTTTCAAACGACCAGTATGTATATCTTGGCAACATGAACTCGAAGGTGAACTTAGGCTGGAACAACACAGTGAGCTGGAAGAACCTTTCGCTCTACTTCCTCATCAGCGGACGCATTGGCGGCAAGACAATCTCGCTCACCGAGGCTTACCTCGACAATGCAGGTGTCTCGAAGCGCACAGGCGATGCACGCCAGGCAGCACAAGCCAATGGCATCTACTTCACCGCACCCGACGGAACACAGAAACTCGGAATGGTGGTTGACGGAACGACAGTACCAGTTGAAGACTACTACCGCACAGTTGGTGGCCAGGTGTTTGCATCGGAGTATGTGTATGACGCAACCAACTTCCGCCTTGCCGAGTTGTCGGTATCATATCAGTTCCGCAACCTGCTTGGTGGCAAAATCAAGAACCTCCAGCTTTCAGCAGTGGGCCGCAACTTGTTCTTCATCTACAAGGACTGCCCGGTTGACCCAGACGTATCGCTGACAACAAAGAACGGACTTGGAGCATTTGATGTGTTCAACATGCCATCGACCCGCTCATTTGGATTCAACGTTAAGTTAGAGTTCTAAACAACAAACAGAAGTATTCAAACATCTTAAATTCCTATATAGATATGAAAAAAATATTGTGGATTATAGCTATTGCCGTTTTCCCGCTGCTTATGGTGTCGTGCATGGATTTTGACAATCCGGCAGATGAGTTCACCACAACAGATGAGGAGCTGGACCCCGAAGTGTTCCACGGCAAGGCAGATGAGATAGATTACCGCAAGGTGATCACCGAGGAGGAATTTGATGCCGCCAAGTCGGCTCTCAATACCTATTTCCGCCAAGTTCCTACCGCAACCTATTATATCCGCGGCGGCAAGAACGGAGCAATGCCCCAGGAGCACCAGTATCAGTATGTGTACAGCCTGCATATCGACAACTATTCAGGATTCTTCTGCGCCGACCAGAACTTTGGCGGTCGTCTGCCCAGCACCTACTACTACAACTTCGACTTCTGCGACGGACCGTACGGATCATTCCTTGAGGTGAAGAACAACCTTGCCAATATGCTGAACCACCCGCAGATTGACTATATGCCTGAAATCAAGGCACTCGGACTTCTGCTCTTCGACGTATCGGCACAGGAAATGGTCGACATCTATGGCTCAATACCTTACGTTGACCACAAGAACAACAAGGAGAAGAACCCGTTCATCTTCGACAAGGGTGTTGACATCTATGCAACAATCATTGACAACGTGGACACTATCGTGGCTTGCTTCGACCACTTCAAGGAGCAGCCCCAGTGGTATCAGAAGAAAATACAGAGCGTGCTCAACACCGTTGACGCAATCACCATGGACAAGAGCATTGACTCGTGGAAGCGTTTTGCCAATTCGCTCAAGCTGCGCATGGCTATGCACTGCGTGAAGGCAATGCCTGAGAAGGCAAAGAAATGGGCTGAGGAGGCAGTAGCAAGCGGTGTAGTTGAGTCGACCGAACAGGAAATAGCACTCAACTGGATGACAGGCTGCTTCTACCATCCGCTCGTCACCATCTGCAACTCGTGGAACGACTCGCGTGTGAATGCATCGTTTGAGAGTCTGCTCATGAGCCTCGACCACCCGCTCACCAAGTATTTCATCACCAAGAACATTGCAGCCATCACCAACACCAAGACCAATACCGTGACAGAGGCCAACACCCGCATAATCGGTATCCGTGCCGGACTTGCAATGCTCGACGGACAGAGCGTGGACAACAACCCACGCGTGGGCTATTCGTCGCTTGCATCTGACTATATTCAGGACGCTCCGACATACTATGTGAAGTCGTCGGAAGTTGACTTCCTCCGTGCCGAAGGTGCAGTGAGAGGCTGGAACATGGGAGGAACAGCACAGTTCTTCTATGAGCGCGGTATTCGCAATGCACAGCCTGAAGGACGCTTCGATGGCGGTCGCCAGATGTATTCTACGCTTGTAGAAGACTACATGAAGCTCGACAAGGCAAAAGCCTATACCTACGTTGACCCGATGGACGATGCCAACAACATAGAGAGCGTCACTACAATTGGCGTTAAGTGGAACGAAGGCGATGCACCTGAGGTGAAGCTTGAGAAGATTATCACACAGAAGTATCTTGCACTGTTCCCATACTCGGTGGAGCCTTGGACAGAGTTGCGCCGCACAGGCTATCCCAAGCTCTTCCCGGTGCTCAATGTTGCCGAGTACGGCGACGGCTCGCTCAAGGACGGAGATCTCATTCGCCGCATCAAGTTCCCGGGACGTGGTACTACAGTCGGTCTTGACGACATCAATACTACAGGAATTGATGCACTTGGCGGCGAAGACCTTCAGGGCACACGCATCTGGTGGGACGTTGAAGGAATGCCAAACTTCTAATCACAATCAAGCATAAAAAGGGCGGGGCGATGCTCCGGTTGGTGACAGCGTTCCGCCCTTCATAAAAATGCAACAATCAAATTATCAAAATAAATTATCAAACTAACTTTTTTATTAACCCAAAAACAACCAAAATGAGAAAAGCTAATTTACTCTGTGCTGCGATTCTTGCAGCAGCAGCGGCTGTTCCTTGCTTTGCACAGGAGTTGCCGGCATCAGCTTCGACTGATGTGTATGACTTTGAACCTTGGGCCAGCCGTGGAGTTCTCCAGCTCTTTGCAAATGCAGCAAATGAGGGCCGCCAGTATCCTACACAGGCTGAGTTTGAGGCAGCAGGTATCTACCTCGACCTCGAGTTCTCGCGCTCACACGTGCGTCCTGCCACTATTCTTGAGCAGAATACCACTGTGAATGCCGTACCCGACGTGTTCCCGACCCGTCGCCTTTGGATGAATGTTCCGACAGGCCAGGGCAAGGGCGTTGGTGGATATCCTTCGAGCACTTTCCACAACGACGTGTTCTCAATGTGGAACTACACTCACATTTTCGGTTCGTGGAATCACGGAATGCAGCAGGCTCCGGGTTCGTGGGCTGACGCAGCACACAAGAACGGTACGCACATCTACTCAGGTATCGAGTTCTTTGAGTCGTGGGGCACAACTTCGGCTTCTTACATTGAGTTCATCACTGCAAAGAACGACGATGGCTCATATAAGTATGTTGATGCTCTTATCAACGCATGCCTCTTCTTCGGACACGATGGTCTGAACTACAACATTGAGGATAGCGGTTACACCGACGATGAGCTTATCGCCTTCCACCGTGCTTGCTACAAGCGTGCAAAGGAGATTGGTTTCAACAGCTTCCATATCGGTATCTACACAGCCCAGCAGAGCCTTTCGAACTTCAACGTAAACTATCTGCTTGGTAACACCGAAGACGGCAAGATTTGCGACCCGATGCTCAACTACAGCAATGGCGACTTTGCATACTATTCAGTTCCTACTTCGCTTCAGACAGCCAAAAATAATATTGGAACAGCAGAGGACGTTTATCAGGGCGTTTGGATTGTAACATTCGACCGTGCATGGCCGCAGATGAATGAGGACACCCGCAAGGAGATGAACCTCTGCCTCTGGGGAGAGCACGCCGTAAGCCGCTTCTTCCAGTACACAGTAGGTAACACCCAGATGAACAGCCAGGAGAACTATCAGCTTCTTCTTGAGAAGGCATTCTCGGGCGGCTACCGCAACCCGTTGTATCGTCCGACTCTTTCGAGCACAGGCAATGTATTCCAGGTTGACAGCCCCGACAGAGCAAATGAGCAGCTTGCCACATTCGGTGGTCTTGCTTCGATGCTTCCCGAGCGTACAGCTATCCAGGGCGACCTTCCGTTCAACACCAACTTCTCTCTTGGAAACGGTGAAATCTACTTCTACAAGGGTAAGAAGACATTCGGAAGCTGGTATAACATGGGTCAGCAGGACATCGTTCCTACTTATCGCTGGCGCGTGACGGCGGCAGGCACCCGGCGCTCAGCCGCTACCAACCTCGACGTGCGCTTCACACACGAAGATGCCTATATCGGGGGTTCTTGCATCCGTCTCACAGGAGCAGCAAATGCAGCCGGAACAGACATCGTTCTCTATCGCACCAAGCTCAAAGCAACAGCAGGTGGCGTGAAGGCTACTTTGGCACTTAAGAATGGTCTTGAGGGCGAAAATGCATCAGACCTCTATGTAATCGTACGCACTGAGGGTGGCGACTGGCAGGAGTATGCACTTGGCAGCCTCACAGGCTCACAGTGGCAGGCTAAGACCGTTGACCTTACAGGCGTTTCGCAGGACGCAGTGATTGAGTATATCGGTCTCCGCGTTAAGGGCAGCAACGACAACTACAAGATGCTCGTTGGCCAGCTCAATATCTCTGACAACCGTGCAGCAGTTGCACCTGCTCCTATCGTGGCTGAAAGCCTTCTCACTGAAATCAAGGAGGAGACACAGAAGTCGATGTCGGTTAAACTCAACTGGACTGTTGACGATGGAGCATTCACAACAGCTTACAAGGAGCGTGGTATGGTGTACAACGATGAGGTTGCTATCGACCACTTCGAGATTTTCCTCCGCAATGGCGAGGATGGCAAAGTATTTGAGGTAGGACGCACTACTACTTGGCATGCATATCTTGGCAACATCGACTTTGCAACATATCCAAATCCTTACGTAGGTGTCCGCTCAGTATCTGTTGACATGAAGTCGCACTCTCCAATCGTTTGGGCTAAGCTCGACCGCTATGAGAATCAGGAAGTTCTTCCGAATCCGTTCATCGACGTTTACGGTGCTACATACATCAACACCAACTCAGAGAACTACCAGACAGCCCTTGAGACCCGCTACTTCGAGCGCGTAACAACAGAAGGTGCTGACCAGAACATCGACTACACTCGCAATGAGCCGGTAGGTGCTAAGGACGATCCTAACAACCTTAACTACGTATTCGAGACAGAGCACGTTCTCAAGGTTACTCAGGGCCAGACTGTCAAGCTCTTCCTCAAGGGAGCCGACCTGAGCGACAACATCAAGTGGTGTATCTTCCAGGGCTACATGGACTGGGATATCAACTACGACTTTGATGCAACAGCAGGGTGGGTGGATATCGTCGTTGCATCAACCATCCTTATGAAGGGTCTTCCTGAAATGGTTGATGCGGGTATGACATTCACTATCACAGTTCCGCTGGATGCAGTAGTAGGAACATCACGTCTCCGCATCGTAGCATCTGACGCATGGTTCCCACACCCCGGTCCTACAGGAGGAACAGCAAAGGGATTCTCTATCGACTTCCCGGTTGAGATTTCCGGAACTAACCCACAGCGTGAGCGTCCTAAGACATACGCAGACTACCGCGACCAGGGTGAGGCTGATGAGGCTGAAGGCGTAGGTGGCGTTAAGGATGCCGTAATCAAGGGACAGGGCGCAATGAGCGTAAACGTTGCCAATGGCATCGCTACATTCAAGGGCGCAGAGAAGGCATGGATTTACACAACTACCGGCCAGTTCGTACAGTATGTTGACAATGCTACTGCACCTGTATCGGTTGAGGGTCTTGCCAACGGTATCTACGTAGTGAAGATGCAGAACGGTCAGTTCGTACGTTCTGAGAAGTTCGTAAAGAAGTAAACACCTCAGAATGGATGGTGATTATCCCACAAGGACTATACCATTAGCTAACTGAAAAATAATGCCAATTAGGGGGGGCTGCACTGTGTGGTGCAGCCTCTCTTGTGTTATACGCTTTTTATAGCCGGATAGAAAGGAGATGAAATAAAAAATGGTGGTGGACTTTTGAATTGCATATTTTTTTGCTAACTTTGCAAAGTCTATGCCGACAAGTCACGAAATGTGGCATTGAGGCACTTGTGCCCACCGACAGTGTGGTGGGTACAGGCATTATTGTTTAACTAATATCAATCATTTTGGATCCTGACCCTCTTTCTTGCTGTTTGTCAATAATTTGCACTGCACTTGATGCAGTGAATCCCATAATCTCCTTTAGCGCACCGACAGTGGGTGCATTGGTGGCTGTGACTATTGCTGTGCTGCTGCTGTTTCTGTCGGCGTTTATTTCAGGCTCAGAGATAGCCTACTTTTCGATAACCAAAGACGACTGTGACACGATAGACGACGAGGACACACGCCGCCGTGTGGAGCGTCTGCTCTCCCAGCCTGAACGCCTGCTTGCCACCATACTCATTTCGAACAATCTGGTGAATGTGGCGATAGTGATACTGCTCAACTTCTTCATGACGCAGTGCCTTGTGATAGAAAGTGCAGTGGTTGACTTCGTGGTGCAATCGGTGATACTCACATTCCTGATTCTGCTATTCGGCGAAATAATTCCGAAGCTCTATGCGAGCGACAATGGTGTGCGTTTTGCCACCTTTGCCTCGGCAGGGCTGTCGGTGCTGTTCCATCTGCTCTCGCCACTTTCGCGGCTGATGGTGCGCAGCTCCACTTTCCTCAACAAGATGGTTACGAAGCACAGCGACGAAATCTCGATGGAAGACCTCTCGCAGGCACTTGAGATATCGGACGTGAAATCGGGCGACGAGCGCGAGCTGCTGCAAGGCATACTTGAATTTGGCGGCAAGACGGTGGCAGAAATCATGCGACCGCGCGTAGATGTGGTGGATATTGACTACAACAGTGACTTCAACGAGGTGGTTGACATAGTGGTGACCAACGGCTATTCGCGAATGCCTGTCTATGCCGACACTCCCGACAACATTCGCGGCATACTCTACTCGAAGGACCTGCTGCCCTATATCGGTAAGACCGATGCTAACTTCAACTGGCAGCAACTGCTGCGCGATGCCTACTTCGTGCCCGAAACGCGCATGATTGACGACCTTCTTGAGGACTTCCGCAAGAAGAAGATACACATGGCGGTGGTAGTTGACGAATATGGCTGCACGCAGGGTATAGCCACGCTTGAAGACGTGCTTGAGGAGATAGTGGGCGACATCGACGACGAATATGACAACGAGGAGAAGTCGTACACCAAGCTGACCGATGACACATTCATATTCGATGGAAAGACGCTGCTTGGCGACTTCTGCAAGCTGACTGG
>CAMFSS010000095.1 GCA_945983195.1 uncultured Prevotellaceae bacterium
TGAATCTATATGGAAATTCGCTTAATACGGGTGTCGGTCAATAATCGCACAAGCAGGGGGAGTGAAACATGAAGTTATTAACCCAGCCAATGTTACATATATTGGCAAATATGCCTTCTTTGGTTGTGATTGTACTTGCATCACTATTGGTCGATCGGTTACATCTATAGATGAAGGCGCATTTGAAGCCAATAGCATCTGGCATATAACCGCAAAAAATCCAGTTGCTGTACCATTAGAATATGATGTATTCCAAGGTTATCATTACTTAAATTATAATAATATTCAATTAAAAGTGCCTTTAGGGTCTAAAGAGTCTTATGCAAAGACATGGCCGTGGAATAAGGTTAAATATAATAACATTTACGAGAGTGACTTATCCGGGATTAGCAGAATTCAGAGCAAAGAGTTCAAGATTTTTTCTAAGGATGGGGTAATTCGCATTGAGGGTGCTGAGGGCGCACGAGTGGAGGTATTCAACGCTGCTGGTGTGTGCATCTTCCGTGGAGTGGCTTCGGAGATTCCGGTGGCTCAGCGTGGCATCTATGTGGTGAAAGTCGCTGGTCGCGTCACTAAGATTGCACTCTAAAAGCCTCACAGCCTCACGCAGAATCCGCAGAAGGATTTTTGAACACGAATCGCGCGAATTTCTCGAAAGAAGATAAATTTTCAGAATAAAATAATATTTGTCAGTGATACGGACTCCCTTCAACAATCTCTCAGGGAGTCCGTATTTTGTTTGTAATCTGAGTTGTTCATATACTAAAAGCAGTCATTAAACATGGGGTAGGAGGCTGTGGCGGAAGTGCTTGCTACAAGAGTCTCAGGTTGCTGCCGGTTTGCGGGGTTAGGTGGCGGGGGCGTTGGTGCCGATGATGAGGCGGTAGAGGTTGCAGCCGATGAAGTTGCCGAGCACGATGGAGGCGTAGAGAAGCAGCACTTGTCCGGCGTTGGCGGTGAGGTAGTCAATGGGCACGCAGAGGTAGTAGAACGCATCGGCAATGCAGTGCGGAAAGCCGCAGATGATGAAGAGCGGCACTCCGAAGAGCAGTGGGAGGAATTTGCCTTCGCGCCCCCATTTCACGGCAGTGGTCATGATGAATCCGCAGCCGATGGCAAGCAGTCCGCTTTGCACGATTCCGGCATTGAGGCGGCCTTCGAGTATGCGCTGAGCGGTTTCTTGTAGCGGCATGGGCGACATACGTGCCATGAGTGCCACGAGAAGGCAGCCGACGATGTTCATCAGCAGGATTGTGCATAGCTGTGCCAACTCACCTTTCACGAAGAATCCGGCAGTGCCGGTGTAGAGCTTCAGGCGATAGTGGACGACGGCGAGAAGCCCGAATGCAAACGTAACGGCACCGACAATGCCTCCGACAGCAAGATAGCCGAATCCGGCAATGCCGATGCAGATGCCAGCCATGATGGCTGAGCGAATGAGATTTTTCATAATATATCGTTGAATTGAATTTCGGTTATCGGAGATGGGTTCCGAGTGAGAGGTTGTGGAGATTGGAAGCCTTGGTGATAATCACTTCATCAACACCGGCTTGGAGGGTTGCGAAGGAGTTGTCGAGCTTTGGAATCATTCCTCCCTGCACGATGCCTTCGGCACGCAACTGTGCGTATTCTTCGGGGGTGATTGAAGGAATCACACTGGCATCGTCATTCTCGTCGCGCAGCACGCCGTCTTTCTCAAAGCAGAACACGAGGGTTACGCGGTAGTGTTTGGCGAGAGCCTTGGCGGTTTCGCCTGCCATGGTGTCGGCGTTGGTGTTGAGAATGTTGCCATTGCCGTCGTGAGTGAGAGGAGCAATCACAGGCACAACGCCGCTGTCGATTAGGCGTGCGAGAGCGTCGCCGTCGGCACGGCGCACATCGCCCACCCAGCCGTAGTCGATAGTGGTTACGGGGCGGCGGTCGCTTAGCATAATGTTCATGTCGGCACCGGTCATGCCGAGAGCATTTATGCCGAGAGCCTGGAGGCGTGCAACGATTTTTTTGTTGACAAGACCACCATAGACCATGGTTACGACTTCAAGCATTGGGGTGTCGGTGATGCGTCGGCCCTCGACCATCTGTGTGGCGATGCCAAGCCGCTCGGCAATGCGCGTGGCAGAGCGACCTCCACCGTGAACGAGGAGCTTCTTCCCCTTGATAGTGGAAAAATCGGCGAGAAGCTGCTTCAGGGAGGCTTCCTCCTCGACAATCTTCCCGCCGACTTTAACTAAAGTGATATTTTCCATAAAATTTTTTAGTGGTTAAGGGTGGGAGAGAGGGCGTTGGGTGTTAGTTGGCAGAGCCTGCAAATTCCATGAGGTAGGCTTTGATGAAGTCGTCGATTTCACCGTCCATCACGCCGTTGACATCGGAGGTCTGGTAGTTGGTGCGGTGATCCTTAACGCGGCGGTCATCGAACACATAACTGCGGATTTGTGAGCCCCACTCGATTTTCATCTTGCTGTCTTCCACCTTGCGCTGCTCGGCACGGCGGTGCTGCATCTCCTTCTCGTAGAGAATGGAGCGCAGGTGACGCATGGCATTCTCGCGGTTCTTTGGCTGGTCGCGTGTCTCGGTGTTCTCGATGAGGATTTCCTCCTCCTCGCCGGTGTAGGGATCCTTGAACTGGTAGCGCAGGCGCACGCCCGACTCCACCTTGTTCACATTCTGACCACCGGCACCGCCACTTCGGAACGTATCCCATGAGATGCGGGCCTGCTCGATGTTGACCTCGATAGTGTCGTCGACAAGCGGTGTTACGAACACCGAAGCAAACGACGTCATGCGCTTGCCCTGGGCGTTATATGGCGACACGCGCACAAGGCGGTGCACACCGTTCTCGCTCTTGAGGTAGCCATAGACGAAATCACCCTCAATCTTGATGGTGACCGACTTAATGCCGGCATCATCGCCTTCGAGGAGCTGCGAGATTGTAGTCTTGTAGCCATGACGCTCGCAATAGCGGAGATACATTCGCATGAGCATCTGTGCCCAGTCCTGGCTTTCGGTGCCACCGGCACCCGAATTGATACGCAGCACGGCACCTAGCTTGTCCTCCTCGAGCCGGAGCATATTGCGCAGCTCAAGCTGCTCGATTTTGCCGACAGTGCGGGCATACAGCTCGTCTATTTCCTCTTCGGTAACGAGATCCTCCTTGATGAAGTCGAAAGCGAGAGCCAATTCCTCTACCATCTTCCGCACTTCATCGTAGTTGTCGATCCAGAAATGTAATTCTTTCACTTTGCGCAGCTGCACCTCAGCCGCTTTCTGGTCGTTCCAGAAGTCGGGCACGTGTGTGCGCAATTCCTCTTCTTCTACTTCGATACGCTTGCTGTCGATGTCAAAGATACCTCCTCAGCGCATCCTCGCGCTCTTGCGTCTCTTTTAGTTGCTCTTGTGTAATCACTTGAGTTATAGTTTTTTATGATTAATAAATAATATTTTCTTAGCTTAATTGTCGGCGGTTTTAGGCATACATTGCCTCGATTTCGCGGCTGTAGAGCTTGTTGATGATAGAGCGGCGTATTTTCAGCGTGTTAGTCAGCTCGCCGGTTTCCATGCTGAAAGCCTTGGGCAACAGCGTGAAACGCTTGATTTGCTCAAATGAGGCAAAATTCTTTTGCAACTCGTCGATACGCGCCTCAATCATCTTGATTATGTCGGAATTTTTCACCAGTTCCTCGATGCTGCGATACTGGATTTTATGCTTCGATGCATACTCCTTGAGAGCTTCGTAGGCAGGAATGATGATTGCGGTGACGTATTTGCGCTGGTCGCCAATCACAGCCACCTGCTCGATGTAGCGGTCTTCGCCAAGGCGGCTTTCGAGGGCCTGCGGTGCGATGTACTTGCCGTTTGAAGTCTTGAAAAGGTCCTTAATGCGCTCTGTGAGGATGAGGCTGCCATTTTCCGACACCAATCCGGCATCGCCGGTGCGGAACCAGCCGTCGGGGGTGAACGCCTCGGCAGTTTCCTTTGGCTTGTTGTAGTAGCCGCGCATCACAGTGTCGCCTTTCACGAGAATCTCATCGTTTGGACCAATCTTGAACTGCACTTCGGGCAGCGGTGTACCCACTGTGCCAATTTCGAATCCCTCCTTGGGGAAGCAGGTGACGGTGGCCGTAGTTTCAGACAAGCCATAGCCAATTATGATGTTTATGCCCAGCGAGTGCAGGAACTCGGTGATGTTCTTCGAGAGCGGCGCACCGGCAGTGGGGAAGAAGTGACCGCGGTCGACACCGATAGCCTTCCGTACCTTCGACAGCACCTTGGCATCGAAGAAGCGGTATTGAGCCTCGATGAGAGCCGGAGCCTTACGGCCGATGCGGGCGTATTTCAAGTTGCGAATGCGACCCACCTTGAGCGCACGGCGCACAACAGCCTTCTGCACGGCACCCATCTGAGCGATGTTCTCCTGCACGGCAGTGTAGACCTTCTCCCAGAATCGCGGCACACTGCACATGATCGTCGGCTGTACCTCCTTGATAGCCACTTGGATTTGTTTCGGGTCTTGATTTATGTAGACGCGAATGCCCTGAGTGATAGCAAAGTAGGTCCAAGCACGCTCGAAGATGTGAGAGAGCGGCAGGAAGCAGAGCGAAATGTCGGTATCGGGATTATATTCAAGCCTACGCTCATGAATGGCAATTGCAGCGTCGAAATTGGAGTGGGTGAGAATCACACCCTTTGGTACACCCGTAGTGCCCGACGTGTAGATAAGGCAGGCAATGTCGTCGGGGATAGCCGAATTTTCGCGCAGCTTCAGCTCGCTGCGGCACGCCTCGGAAGCGGCATTGCCGAGCTTCAGCAGATTCTCCCATGTGATGGTAGAAGCATCGTCGGGTTGCAGCTTAATATCGGGGCTATAGGTGATGATTTGTTGCAGAGTGGAATTATCGCGAGCCACTTCGCGGGCAATGTCGTAGTGCTCCTGACTGCCAACACACAGAATGTGCGCCTGCGAGTCGGTAACGATGTAGTCGACCTCGCTCTTGGAGCTTGTGGCATAAATGGGAACGCTGATTGCGCGGTTACGGAAAGCTGCAAAATCGGTGACGAGATTGTTAGGCATATTCTGCGAAAATACCGCAACACACTGCTGCGGCTTCAGCCCGAGAATCTCGAAGGCAAGCGAAACACTCTCAACATCACGCTGAAAATCAGTCCATTTGGTGCTTTCCCACCTGTTGGTGGCATAATTTTTATGATAGTAAACTTCACGGTTGCCAAAACGGCTCGCATTGCTGTTTACCATCTCAAACAATTTGTTTGCCATACGATATTTTTATAAAAACGATGCAAAGATAGTGAATAGTTTCGGAATTTTAGCTACTTTCGCACAATAAAAGGATAAATGAGCAATTATGGAAGAAAAAGAGATAACAGTGAAAGTGGTAAACAAGTCGGGAAACCAGCTCCCGGCCTACAGCACACCCGACAGCGCGGGAATGGACCTGCGCGCCTCGCTGAGCGAGCCTGTGGAGATTGCTCCGATGCAGCGTGCGCTGATACCGACAGGCATCTACATTGCACTCCCCAAGGGCTATGAATGCCAAATAAGACCACGCAGCGGACTGGCACTGAAACATGGTGTGACAGTGCTTAACTCGCCCGGCACCATTGATGCCGACTATCGCGGCGAGATATGCGTGATATTGGTTAACCTATCGGACAAGCCATTCGTTGTGAACAACGGAGAGCGCATTTGCCAAATGGTGGTGACCCGCTACAACCGCGTGGAGTGGGAGCAGGTGGACAGCCTCGACGACACCGAGCGCGGAGCAGGAGGCTTCGGGCACACCGGAGTGAAATAGGGCAAATCAGGCTAATGCCGGATTGGCACAGTCACAGTGTTACGGATTATGGAGAATTTTACGAGATGAAAAAGATTCTAAGAAACATAATGCTTGCAGCGGCAGCTATGGCGTGCATTCTGCCAATGATTGCCTCAAGCAAGAAGTGCGACGATGCCGGGTGGAGGCGCGACAAGGCACGCTACATCTTCATGGAGGCACTCAGGCAGCGCGAGGCAGAGAACGACGGGGCTTTCTACGACTTGGTGGGTCATGCGTATAACACCGACAGCACATACACTGCCGCAGCCTACTACTATGGACTTTCCTCGCTGATGCGCCGCAATGTGAGCCAAGAAGATGCTGAGCGCGGCATAGCACTTATGCGAAAGCACTTCGAGGCACCCCCCGAAGCCTTCTATGACGCTTACACCGACGCCCATGTCCTGCCTCAGTACGGCGACAAGGAGGAAGCCCTCAAGACGTGGCTGAAACTTGCCGAACTGTTCCCCACGAAAATCGACGTGCAGGGGCAGCTTGCCGACTGCTATGCACGCAACGGCGACTACCACAAAGCCATCGAGGCATTTGACTCACTTGAAAAAGTGCTTGGCAAGACACCGGAGCTGATGCTGCGCAAAATAAGCTATTACAGCCAGCTTGAGGACACCACAGGCATGCTCAATGAATGTCGCAGGCTGCTCTACTCGGCACCACGCATTGCTGAATACAACACGCTAATGGGCTCGGTATTCCAGTCGGTGCAGATGAACGACAGCGCACTTGCCTACTACGACAAAGCCATATCCCTTGCCCCCGACAACGGCCGCCCCTATCTTGCCAAAGCCAACATATACATGCTTAAAGGCGACTCGGTGGGCTACGACCGCGAAATCAACAATGCGCTTATGAGCAAGGAGCTTGACGTGGACAACAAAGTGGCAGTGCTCACCGACTACATAAAGCAGCTATTTGCACGCAACGACACCACCGAGCGCGTGAACAGGCTTTTCACCGTGCTGCTTGAGCAGCACCCCCACGAAGTGATAATCCACGACCTCTACAGCGAATACTTTGTGGTGAAGAAGGACTACCGGAAAGCCGCCGAGCAGATGGAGTATGCGGTAGACATCGACCCGTCGAATGCCGACTACTGGAAGAAACTGATGATGGTGAACCTCATGGCGGAGCAGTATCCGCAAGCGGTGGCAGCCGGTGACAAGGCATTGGAATACAATCCGAAAAATACCGACCTTTATCAGTATATCGGTCCGGCATACTACCAGATGAAGGAGTACGACAAGGCACTTGAGGTGTATGACCGATGCCTTACCGTAGCCGACACACTTGATTTCCGCCTCAAGGCAAGCGTGCTGACCGGGAAGGGCGACGTGTATTACGCGCTGAAGGAACCCGCGCAGTCGTTTGCCTGCTACGAAGAGGCACTGAACCTCGACCCGACCAACGTGTCGCTGATGAACAACTACGCCTATTTCCTTGCAGTGGAGGGAAAAGACCTCGACAAGGCGGAGCAGATGAGTGCCAAGGCGGTGAATGCCGCTCCCAACAATGCCACTTTCCTCGACACATACGCCTGGGTGTACTTCAAGAAGGGCGATTACGGGCTTGCGCTCATCTACATAGAGTATGCACTGAAGTACGACGACAGCGAGAA
>CAMFSS010000096.1 GCA_945983195.1 uncultured Prevotellaceae bacterium
CAAAAAAGCGTCGTGGAAAGAGGCCGACGATATGCTCTACGGCTATATGCAGAAAATCAATCTGCTAATCGAACACTTGCGGTTTGGCGAGGCAATAAAGCTGATGCCCAAGTGCGAAGAAGCCTACGGACTGATGCTGCGTGCACCCGATCTTGCCGAGGGTGTAGCCGAGTTGCGAAAAGCCGAGGTTCTTGCACTCTACACATCGGCATATATAGGTGCCGGCGACAAGCAGAAAGCAGCCGAATACTATCAGAAGCTCATTGCCACTGATTGGGTGAAGAGCGGACAAGGCAGCGACCTCGTCATTGCCTACCTGATGGGAACCAAGCAATATGACGAAGTGCTTAAGTGCATTGCAAAAGAGAAAACACGGCTTGCCGAAGTAGGTGACACGCTGTCGGACTACTATCTCGATTCTGTGCTTACCTATGAGCAGATGTGCTATGAGAGCAAAGGCGACAAGGACAAGGCCCTGTCTATCTCAAAGAAGATTAAGGCGCTAACCGACAGCCTTTTCCATCGTGAGAATGTGTCGCACATTGCAGAGCTGTCGAGCATCTACAATGCCAAGGATATGGAGCTGCAACTTGTGGTGCAGAAAGAAATCATGGCGCGCCACCGCATCATTTTTATTGTGGCAGTAGTGCTGCTGCTCATTCTCGCTGTTTTCGTCACCGTATTGTTCAGGTATAACCGCCATATCACACGCAAGAATAAGATTGCCGCCTCAATCATAAAAGAGCTGACCGATGTGCGCCACAAGGAGCGGCAAATTAAAATAAAAGAGCCGGTGCTGGCTGCTGCAAATGAAGACGGCATTGATTCCGACCGCGCCGAGTTTGACCGCATCGACAACTTAATTGTAGGACAGCAACTATTCCTGCAAGCGGGATTCAGCCGCGAGGAAGCTGCCGGTGTGGCAAAAATCTCACAAAAGCGCTTTTCATCGCTGTTCCAGACGTTTGCCAATGGATTTCCAAACTATGTCAACAACCTGCGCCTGGAGTATTCCATTGATCTTCTCAGGTCGAAGCCCAACTATACCATCGAAGCTGTTTCCTACGAATGTGGCTTTTCGAGCCGGCAGACGTTCCACCGCCTGTTTGTTGAAAAGTATGGCATGACCCCATCGGAGTTCAAGAAGACAGTAGCGGAACAGAAATCATAGAGGCATTGTGCACTGTCTATAATGTAACAATTTGTGGCTCGAAAATGTAACAAAAAAGGTGCACAATACATCTTTGACTCAAATTGTTACATTTTTGGGTGATTAAACCAACTCGGTTTGGGGTGCATTGCGTATATTTGCAATATGTCAAACATAACTAAATACATTTTTCTTATGCGAAAAACGATACTTTTAATCATTAGCCTCTTTGTGATTTCGCTGACGGTTTCGGCTCGAAGCATCAGTCAGGCAGAGGCACAAAGCGTAGCTGCAAGCTTTGTGAACGGAATGGCAAACAAGGGGACCACGAAGCTGAAGCATGTCGGCGCACATCAGGTTAAGGCAGCAAAATTAGATGCAACATGCCTTTATGGATTCAACATAGATGGTGGCGGATATGTGCTTGTGAGCGGTGACAGCCGCACCTATTCAGTTCTCGGCTATGCCGATTCGGGCGTGATCGACACCGAAAATATGCCAGCCAATATGCGTGAGTGGATTAAGGGCTACGATGAAGCCATAAAGAATCTTGATGCAGCCGATATTGCCACTTCAAGTGCCCCCGTGGTTACCGGTGATGCCGTAGCTCCGCTTCTCACTACCAAGTGGAACCAGGATGCTCCCTACAACAACCTTTGCCCGACGATACCCTATGGTAAGGGCGGCACTTTCACGGGCTATACGGGGTGCGTGGCTACGGCAATGGCTCAGGTGATGTATTTCCACAAATGGCCACAAAGTGCTTCCACCGAACTGCCGGCTTATGATTTTCATCCGATAACAGATACTGCTATTTCAGATGATATTATTTCAATGGAGGCATTGCCGGCAAAGACATTCAACTGGGATGCCATGCTCCCGGAATACGGTGAAGGCATTGAATCGACAGCCGAAAGCGACCTCGCCGTGGCCGAGCTGATGCAATATTGCGGACAATCGGTGATAATGACGTATTTGCCCTATGGCTCGGATGCTCAGGAGATTTCAATTGCCACGGCTCTGCGTCAATACTTCAACTACGACAAAGGTACGCGCGTACTGTTCCGTAGCTATTACAGCATCGAGCAGTGGGAAAATATGATCTACGACGAGCTGAAAAGCAACCGTCCGGTGCCATACGCCGGACAAAGTGGCAGTGGCGGTCACTCGTTTGTAGTCGATGGTTACGACGGCAACGGTCTGTTCCACCTCAACTGGGGTTGGGGCGGAATGAGCGATGGATACTACAGGCTCTCAGTCCTCAATCCATTTAATAATAGCGGTATAGGCAGCGCAAGCGGGCTGATGGGCTACTCTTTCATGCAAGAGGCGGTGATTGGCGTACAGCCTCCAACTGAGGGAACGGAACCATGCACTCAAGATATTTTCTTCGAATTAGGGCTTGGAGCTCCAATTAAGGTTAAAGAAGTACAGGTGCAGTTCTCATTCTACTACTATAGCCTGCTCAAGCCTGAGAATGATGTAATTGCAGCTATAGGCACCAAGGAGGGCGACACTTTTATCCCATTGATTCAGACCGGAGCAATGCACTTCCATATGCATGATGAGCAGGCGTTACAGGTTGTGTTCACGCTCAACCCCGATGACTTTGAAGATGGTGAAACGATGCTCTATTTCAGAGCCAAACCCGCAGAGGGCGATTACGATTGGTTTGAGATTGACGGAGACGAGAATTGCCTGCGACTGACCAAAGCCGACGGCAAACTCAACATCAAGGTGCTTCCTGAATATTCGCTCGAAATCACCGACGTGTCGGTTGTCGGCAATGACAATCCCAAAGTGGGCGACATTGTAGATGTAAGCATCAATGTGAAGAACAATGGCGATAAAGAGGTGAATTCCTATTTCAAAGTCATGTTCTATGAAATGGGGGCAGTAGAACTTGCCGACCAGCCAACATATATGATGCCTGAATATAAACCGTGGTACAGTGGACTTTATATCCGCCCGGGCGAAACCGATGAAATACTTATCAAGAACAGGTTCTACACTCCCGGCAACGTGGCAGCTATCCTTTACAATACGACTCCGAAGGATGCGTTTGCAATGGGAGCGTTCAGCATCGATGGTGATGAAATTCCGTTCTACAATATATCAATTGAGCAACTGGATCTAAATCTTGAAGAAGACGGATTCTTTGAATACACCGTCAAGCTAAAGAACAACGATGAACGTGACTGGGATTTCCCGCCGTTCTCAAACAACTATTTCCTCTTGACAGTAGGAGAAAACGAGGTGGTCAACCGCACCTACATACCTGTTAACGGTTCGCCCGAACTGCCATTTTGGAATATGCTCAATTTTGAAGATGAGGCAGAGGCCGGAGTAAGCAGTCTGCATTTCACATTGGAGCAAGTGGTGTGTGGCCGCAAACAGATGATTTATGAAACCGACCTTGAATTCGGTCAGAAAATTACAACCGGGGTTGAGGAAATCCGCTCCGAGAGCCTCGAAGCACCCACGGTGTGGTATAATCTGCAAGGCATACGCATAGCCAAGCCTACTGCTCCGGGTCTTTACATCAAGAATGGTAAAAAAGTGCTCATAGCACAGTAGCATAGCGGCGACGATGCAAGATATCGGCTGAATCCTGCCGAGTGGTTAATTTGCAGGAATATGCACAAACAAGTTCCGAAAAGTGTGGTGTTGATACACTTTTCGGAACTTGTTTGTGTAAAATGGCTGTTTTTTGTGGTGCGGATACTTTGAAGTTTCAAGAGTAAGTGTTATCTTTGTTGCGCACATAATGTGGTGACAAAACTGTTTTGGGATTATGAGGATAGAGCGAGAAATTATCAGTCAATTCAGGGCGTGGAAAGATAAGCCACACAGAAAGCCAATACTTCTGAAAGGAGCACGACAAATAGGCAAGACATGGGCGATGGAGGAGTTTGGTCGCGAATGTTTTGATTATACGGCACGCTTTGATTTCGACCGTAGTCCTGAATTGCGGTCGGCGTTTGTCAATTCCAAGGAGCCATCACGCATTATTAAAGAGCTCTCGGTATATAGCAATGTTCCGCTTATAGAAGGAAAGACTCTGATTATCTTTGATGAAATTCAGGAGTGTGAGGAGGCTCTAAACGCGTTGAAATATTTTTGTGAGGATGCGCCCGGTTGGCATATCATTGCAGCCGGTTCGTTGCTTGGTGTAGCCGTAAGACGGCGCCGTATGGCTGTGCCCGTCGGTAAAGTTGAGGTAATGCGAATGTATCCTGTGAGTTTCAGGGAGTTCTTGAAGCAGAGTGCCCCTTCGGAGTTCAACTATATAGATTCGATAGTCGCTCCCGAGCGTCTGCCCGATGGTGTACTCAACAGATTGCTATTGGAATATCGACGCTATATGGTGTGTGGCGGTATGCCCGAAGCCATGGTGGCAATGCTTGAAAACAGTGGAATGGAGGCTGTCGATAATATTCTGCAAGGTATTCTCGACTTGTACGACCTTGATTTCGCTAAATATGCTGAGCCGCGTGAGATACCTCGAATCCATGCGCTGTGGCACTCCTTGCCATCGCAGCTTGGCAAGGAGAATCGAAAATTTGTCTATAAAGTTGTGAAAGCCGGAGCACGCAGCAAGGACTATGAAGATGCTTTAATGTGGCTGGAGGATGCCGGAATGATTTATAGAATCAATTCAATATCAAAGCCCGGAATACCACTTGCTGCATACGAAGAGCCTAATGCATTCAAGGTGTATGCCTGTGACTGTGGTCTGCTTCGAAGAATGGCACGATTATCAGGTGAAGTAATTGTAAACCCAGTCACCGGCTACACAGAATTCAAGGGGGCGATGGCTGAGAACGCAGTGCTACAAAGCCTTATGCCTCAGTTGCAAGGTAACATATACTATTGGACTTCGGAAGGAAAGGCTGAAATCGAATTTGTAATCCAGAATGGTGATGAGATAATTCCCGTTGAGGTGAAAGCTGAAAACTGCATAAGCGGTCGCAGCATTGTCGTGTATAACGAGAAATATCACCCGCGCAATCGCATTCGCTTCTCGTTCCTCAATTTGCAGCAGAATTGTGGAATGTTGGCATGTCCATCGCCCCTTGCCGAGTGGTCGCTGAAGTGGCTGCTGTGATTGCCATAGCCGCCAAATTGTGAGATTATACTTGAATAGTGCTGAAAATATTACGGTGTGATTGGAAATGCTGATTTTGCTTGGAATATGTGATTAAAATCAGTGTTTCTCAAGTCATATAACAAGCAGCGCGTAGAAATGCAGAAATGAATTTTCTAAAAAAGACGCATTTTTGTATCTGCATATCAATTTTTTCACTACATTTGCGCTATAATTGCCCACGCTGAGGCAAAGAGCATTAGTAGGAGGGCAATATTTACATAATAAAAAGCGTCATTGATGCTTTGTCTTTTGGCTTTCTGAAACCTGAGAAATTTCAAAATGTTGGACCAAGACAAAGAATGCAGTGAATGCTACGGGTAAGTCGTAACTGCAACCCAGAGTGTGCAGAGTTTGTATTATATATACACACTCAGCACACTTGTGAGGGGCATTATGATATGGGCGTGGGCATACACTCTACTTTTCTGACCAACATGGCTTTCTCAGGGCCTCAGAAACAGATGGGTAGAGATGTGAAGTCCACGTTTTTTGTTGTGTAGTTTTATTTAATCAAGAAAACAAACCGCTCTATTGGACTTCTGTGGGCGCAAAAAAAAGATTTATTATGAAAAAGCTATTTGTTTTGGCTCTTGCGATGTTTGCCATTGTTTCGACTGCAAATGCACAAATCAGCAACGACATCAAGATTAGCAAGGAGCGTGTAGAAAAGCTCCAGTCGCTGTGTGACGGCTACAAGAAAACAGGTAATCCAAACATTGATGGTTACGGTGATGCCGTGAGAGATGCAGCGGTACTTGCCATCGCTAACAGTGTGCAATTGGAGGATATGTACAATCGTCAAATTAGCGAGGCAGCTAAGCCAACGATAGATGAGTGGGTGACATTTGCTAACGGGTTGGCTAAAGAAGGTGAGTGCATCAAGAAGGCAACTGATAAGGTGAAAGCTGCAGGGGAAGAGGCTAAAACAATGTCGGAGAATGCATCTAAAGAAAAAAATCCGATGAAAGCAGGCAAGGCTGCAAAACAGGCCAAGACAGCCGCTGCTGTGGTGTCGTTCGGAAACGAGGCAACTCCTATTATCATTGAGGAGAGCGCAGCTCAAGCTAAAGTGGTGAAAGAGATTATCGACGCGTTGAAGTCTGGAAAAGAGTTGTAATTAGGTCTGACAGTAGAGTTGTGGCAAACCATATAGGATTTGTATTCAATTCACTTAGTGAGAGCATTTTTTGCTGACTATACAGTGGTTATGTAGCGGAAAGTGCAGTTGAACATATTCTCCTAAAATAAGGGGATATACACAAACAAGTTCCGAAAAGTGTGGTGTTGATACACTTTTCGGAACTTGTTTGTGTAAAATGGTGGGTCAATTGCCGGGTTGGGGGAGCTGTCCGGGAAGGACGTGGCGCTCGCGGTAGGGGAAGGTGGCATCGTAGGCAGCAAAGGCTTCGGGGTCTTCATCGGCTACGAAATAGCCTTGTGGCGGCGTGTAGGAGCCTTCAATGCCGCCGAGGTAGCCTGGAATCAGCTCTTGTGCGAGAAAGTAGGGCACTTCGCTGTCGCGCGGTTCGGCGTGATAGTGTATCTTCAGCTCAGAGGCAAGACGGAATCCGGCGTGGCGGTAGAAGTCGATGTTGCCTTCCATGCAAATCACTCCAATACCCATTGCACGTGCCTTGTCGAGTGCATATTGAAGCAATTGCAAGCCGTAGCCCTGACGCTTGAAGTCGGGGTGAATGCTGATGGGACCAAAGGTCCACGATGGCAGCACTGTTCCGTCGTCGGCGTGAATTGCGGCTCTTGAGAACATCACGTGACCAATGATGCGGCTGTCGTCATCGGTAGTCATCACCATCGACAGTTCGGGAATGAAATCAGGATTGGTACGGTAGCGGTGCAGCACATAGTGCTCAGTGCAGCCGGGGCGGTAAACGTCCCAGAAAGCCTCGCGCGTGAGTTCTTCCACGGCGCGATAGTCGGCGGGTGTTTCGATGCGGATTTTCATTGTCGTATTTTGTTTTTGCTGCAAAGTTACTGCCAAATCACATACTGTCGGTGTAAATATCGGACACAGAAATGAAAAGGTGATGTTTTTTCAGATAATTGCAAAAGCACCACGCACACTGCTTTATCCGATGCTTGCTATTGGCTGACTCGCAAATAATTCGTTTATTTGCATAA
>CAMFSS010000097.1 GCA_945983195.1 uncultured Prevotellaceae bacterium
CGCATGACCCGATCCGCTCATGCCCTGCACCGGCGAATCCGCGCAGGCTGTGTGTGGCGTGGTTGTTGATCCGCAGAGCGGTGTTGCAGGAGTGAAAGATGCCATTGAGTCGGGTGCTTGGCGCAATGTCAGTGCCGGCGAGTGTGTTGCCCATGCCTCGCGCTTCGATGCAAGTGTGCAATATGCCACATTCTTGGGCATCTATTCCTCATAATTTTGTTATGTGAGTCAAAATTACTAATTTTGCATAAACCATTGCGCGTGTGCAAGTGTTGTATTGCGTGGTAACAAAACTTTTTTTCTCAATGAATTATGGATACTGATCAAGATAAAAAAACTCTTCCTGAGGGCGTGCGGCCCGATGTCCTCAGTTACGACGATATTCGCCAAATGGTTCCTTTCTTCGATGGTAAGGAGAAGCTGGTGAAAATGCTTATGCGCCTGTTGGCTATCGACAAGGTGAATGAGCTGCATGGGCGCAACTGCGCTACTCCCGGTGCTCCGTTTGTTGCCGGGCTGCTGCGCGACCTCGACATTAAGCTCCGAATCGACAATGAGGAGCTGCTCGACCATCTGCCCGATGGCGCTTTTGTCACGGTGTCAAACCACACTTTCGGTGCTCTCGACGGAATTATTCTCATTCATCTGCTTGCATCGCGCCGCCCGGAGTTCAAGGTGATGGTGAATATGGTGCTCAACTATATCACTGCCATGCGCCCCAATTTCATCGCTGTCGACGCTCTTGCTTCCGACGACCCTGCAAAGCGTGCCGTGTCTACTAAGGGCATTCGCGAGGCTATGATGCAGGTGCGCAGCGGAAAGCCTATCGGCTTCTTCCCTGCCGGAGCGGTGTCGAAGCTCAATGGCCGCTTCCAGCTCGAAGACCGTGAGTGGCAGTCGAGCATCATTCGCCTTATTAAGCAGTTCAAGGTGCCTGTGGTGCCAATCTATTTCCACGGCAGCAACAGCCTGTGGTTCAATATCCTTGGCAAGATTAGCTGGCAGCTTCGCACTCTGCGCCTCCCTGCCGAGGTCTTCCGAAAGAAGGGTGCCACCTTCCACATCTCTGTGGGCGACTTTATCTCTCCCGAGGAGCTTGCAAAGCACGAGTCGATCGAGCAGCTTGGGCAGTTCCTTAAAGACAAAACTTACTCGATGCGAAAATGGAAATAAACACTGCAATATCACCCGAAATTCTTTCGGCAAAGCAGAATTACTCTATTGTGGGTAATTCGCCCGACCTGATTGCCGCAATTGGTCGCGCATTGCAGTCGGCCAAGACCGACTTGTCGGTGCTCATTATCGGCGAGAGCGGTTCGGGAAAGGAGTTTTTCCCGAAAATCATTCACTACAACAGTGCACGCAAGCACAGCAACAAGTATATTGCCGTCAACTGTGGCGCAATTCCTGAGGGTACTATCGACTCTGAGCTGTTCGGGCACGAGAAGGGGGCTTTCACCGGTGCAATTAGCGACCGTAAGGGCTACTTCGAGGAGGCCGACGGAGGTACTATTTTCCTCGATGAGGTGGCTGAGCTGCCGCTTACCACCCAGGCTCGCCTGCTGCGTGTGCTTGAGTCCGGCGAGTATATCCGCGTAGGCTCGTCGGAGGTGAAAAAGACCAACATTCGCGTCGTTGCGGCTACCAACAAGAATATGCTCCAGGCTGTCAACGAGGGTAAGTTCCGTGCCGACCTCTATTATCGCCTGTCGACCATTCTCATCACTATTCCGCCTCTGCGCGAGCGCGGAAACGATATTCTGCTGCTCACGCACAAGTTCTCCACCGAGTTTGCCGAGCGCTATCGCACTGCTCCCGTGAAATTCGACGATTCTGCGAAGTCGGTGCTGCTCAGCTACCGCTGGCCGGGAAATGTGCGCCAGTTGAAGAATGTGATTGAGCAGATTGCCCTCTTCGAGGCCGGGACTTCAGTCGATGGCGAGGCGGTGAAGAAGAAGTATCTGCCCCAATACAGCACCGAATATAAGCCCACCGTGGCTTCGTCACCGGCATTCGACTACACCCGTGAGCGCGAGATTCTCTTCAAGCTGATTTTCAAGATGCAGAATGAAATCGACGAGCTACGCGACGAGCTGCGCAGCGGTGGTGCACGTCATTCGGGTGTCGAGCATCACTACAAGAGCGGCGATGACTTCACACTCACCCGCGATGTCCGAAAGGTTGAGGCGCACCACGACGATGCCGACGGTGGCGAGCACAAGCTGGTGAAATTCTCTCGGCTCAAGTCGCCTGCTTTTGAGCCGCACGACGTGGCGGCCGAAACTGTGGAGGCGGAAGCTGCCGACGAGGTGGAGCCGAGGACTCTTGAAGACACCGAGCGCGAAACGATTAAAAGCTCGCTCGAACGCAATGGTGGCAAGCGCAAAAAGACTGCTCAGGAGCTGAATATCTCCGAGCGCACTCTCTACCGCAAAATCAAGGAGTACGGCCTCGAATAATCCCATCTTAATCAACAAACAAATACACCCCTGCCACACGAGCGAGAGCCGTGGCAGGGGTGTTGTGTTTGCAGCATCCGAGTGCTATTTCAGTCGGTTGGTTTTTGTCGATTCGGCGTGCTTGGGCTGGTCGGCCTTGTAGGAGTTTGAGAAGGTGAATGATGTGTAGCCGGTGTTTTTTGTGGCAAAGCGGTAGCGCTAGTTCTTATAGGTCAATCCGTGGGCAGTTCCCGGATATTCACACCCATTCACTGTTGCAATAGCCGCGAGAAGTGGGCATAGTTGATAACCCCTATTTCCCGTTCGGGCATTTCAATGTTGCCTGTGTAGACTACCGCGCTTCTCGACACATGGTCGGGGAAATAGCTCTTGAATCTCTTTATTCCCTTTTCGAAATCTGTGTGATAGGTTTCAGCCGATTTTATCTCCACAGCAGTGAGCTTGCCTTCGTGTTTCAGTAGCAGGTCTACCTCATTCATATTGCTGTCGCGATAAAAGCACAGATTGTTGTCCTTGCCATTATTAAGGCGGTTTTTCAGCGCTTCGGTCACAATGAAATTCTCGAATAGTGCTCCACGCATTTTGTCACGTCGCAATTGGGCTGCCGATTCTATTCCAAGCAGGTAGCAGGCAAGTCCGGTGTCGGTGAAATAGAGCTTTCCCGATTTTGTGAGCCGTTTGCGTGTGTTTTCATAGAAAGGCTGTAGCATTATCACTAAATACGACGCTTCGAGCACCGACAGCCACGACTTCACCGTGTTGACGCTGATGCCAAGCTCGTTCGACAGCTCTGAGGCGTTGAAAACACTTCCAATGCGAGCTGCACACAGGCGAATGAACTTTTGGAATACCGACAAGTCTTTCACCATTAGAAGATCGCGGACATCACGCTCCAAATAAGTCATCACAAAAATCTGATACATGAATCCTCCCCTCATACCGCGACTCCACACCGATGGGTACATGCCGTTGAATAGCAGCGTGTCGACATCGGTAGTGCCGTTCAGTTCATCTTGCGATAACGGGAGAAGCTCAAAAACGGCTGTTCGTCCGGCAAGCGACTGATTTACCGACTTTATCATTGAAAAATTTGCGCTGCCCGAAAGTATAAATTTGCGATCGGGATTTTCATCGGCTATCCCCTGAATGTATGATAGCAGCATAGGCACATTCTGTATTTCATCGAGAATCATTCCGTGCTTGTTCCCGGAAGCAAGAAACGCTCTTGGGTCATTGGTTGCCATACTTCTAATGTCAATATTTTCAAGCGAATAGTATGTCATATCGCTGAAGATGTGGCGCAAAAGAGTGGTTTTTCCTATTCTATTTTTAAATAGGTATACTTTATGAATTTTATTGAAGAAAATTATATAGGGTTTCGAAAAAACAATCGATTATGAATCTGAAAATAAAGAAAATTTGAAAAATATCCTTACCTTTGCTCTTTGAAATGCAGAGCAAGCATCTTCTTCTTGCTTTATCGCATTGTTCCACCATATAATAGTTAACAAACAAAAATTGAGATATGGATAAATTGAGGGCCTTGATTATTATGGGTTTGCTGGCAGTGGCTATGACTGTCGGAGCAAAAAGTTTCCAAGTGGGTGATATTACTTACGAGGTGACATCGGCTTCAACGTGCAAGGTAAAGAAGTATAATAATAAAAGCCTTGCAACCGATGTGGTGATTCCTAACACAGTGACGTATAATGGGCGAGATTATGCCATTAATGAAGTTGCTGATAAAGCTATGTCTAAAGCTGGCAATATCCGGTCACTTACCATCTCAGAGAATATGGCTAAACTTGGCAGGTATGCTTTTTCTGAATGTAAGAATTTGACCTCACTCACTTTCAATGCCATTAATTGTGAGTTTCTATTAGGAATGAAATCAAGCACACAAACAATAAGATTTGGTTTAATTGGAATGGCAGTTGCCGCTGCGAGCGATGAAAGTACTCAGTTTGAGCGTACACCTATAGAGAATCTGACGATAGGCTCAAAAGTTAAAGTCATTCCTGAGCATTTTATGGAGGGATGTGGAATTACGGTTGTTAAGATTCCATCCAGTGTGAAGGTTATTAAAAAGGGGGCATTTACTGACTGCTCTAAATTAACGCGGGTTGATGGCTTGAATGGAAACATTGTATTTGAGGATAAAGTGTTCGATTCCACTCCATATCGGGATACATTCCTTGCAATGCAGAGGACGGGCTTTAGCTCAAATGGAAACTCTGTCGCATCGGTTCAACAAAATGATGAGCCTCCATTAGCAGTGCAGGAATCACGTCACAATAATATTTCGAATGATTTGCCGGCTAAGCAGCAACAACCCGCAACAACTGCTATTGTCAATCCCGATGCCGTCGACATCGACATTCCGTCGGGCACATCGTCGCTTGAGAATACTTTTGCTGTGATTATCGGCAACGAGAACTACCACAAGGTCGACCATGTGCAGTTTGCCGTCAATGATGCTCAGATATTTGCCAAATACTGCGAGAAAACCCTCGGTTTGCCTGCCGAAAACATTTACTGCTACACCGATGCCACACTTGGCACTATGATGGAAGCCGTGAAGCGCGTGGTGAAGATTGCAAAGGTCTATAATGGTGATATCGACATTATTTTCTATTATTCGGGGCATGGCATACCCAATGAAATGTCAAAGCAGGCATTCCTTCTGCCGATTGACGCTAATGGAGAGTTCACCGAGTCGTGCTACTCACTTGCAAGCATTTATAAGGAGCTTGGAGAGACCGGTGCACGCAAAATTTCGGTGTTCCTTGATGCCTGCTTCAGTGGAGCAAAGCGTGATAATGGTATGATAGTGCAGTCGCGAGGCGCAGTCATAAAGCCTAAGCAGGATATGGCTTATGGTAATATGGTCATATTATCTGCTGCTACCAATGAGCAGACTGCATATCCCTACAAACAAAAGAAACATGGGCTTTTCACATATTATCTGCTGAAAAAATTACAGGAAACAAAAGGTAATGTAACGTATGGTGAGCTCGACCGCTTTTTGCTCGATCAGGTATCTCGTCGTTCTGTTGTAGCAAATGGGCGAGAGCAGAATCCATCTGTGGCTGCATCCGAATCTTTTGATAAAATATGGCAAAATATGACTGTGAAATAATCGTTGTAATGAATCTTAAAGAAAAAATAATTAGGTTAGTGGGGAGGCACTGCCGGGGTGTGGTGGTAGCGGTGGTCGCTGTGGTGGCTATGGCTGCTGCCGTGTCGTGCAGCATCAGCTACAAGATGAATGGTGCCGCACTCGACTATAGCATCTATAAGACAATTTCCATTTCGGAGTTCCCCATTCGTGCCGCATTGGTCTATCCGCCGTTGCAGCAGACGTTTGAGAACAAGCTTATCGACATGGTGACGCGCCAGACGCGCCTCCGAGTGATTGACTCCACAAATACCGACCTGCGTCTTGAAGGCGAAATCACCGGCTACAGCCTCTCGCCTCAAGCCGTCAACGAGAATGCCTACGCATCGCAGACTCGCCTCACTATCTCTGTGCGCGTGAAGTTTATCAACAGCAAGGATTCGAGCCAGGACGTCGACCAGACCTTCTCGGCTTATCGCGACTTCTCAAGCGACCAGATGCTTACCGATGTGCAAGATGAGCTGTGCTCGCAAATCAGCGACGAGCTGTCGAATCTCATCTTCAATGCCACCCTCGGTAACTGGTAGCAGAGTATCCCATTAGACCAATTAGTCCTATTAGACTTATTAGTCCCATAAGACCAATAGGAATGCAATATTGAAAAAAAACAATACAATCTGATGAACAATATAGCCGACGATATTAGCCGATTGCTTGCCGACCCCGATGCTGCGGTGAGCCGTGAGTGGGTGGACGAGGCAATGAGGGAATATCCCTACTTTGCCCTGCCATTGCAGCTCTTCTTGCAGCGCAACAGCGTGGAGCCGGAGGAGCGAAGTCGCCTACTGTCGCGGCTTTCTACACTTGTCGCCGACCGCGTGGCTCTTTTCGATGCCCTTGGCGAAGATTCTTCGCGCTTTGCCGGATTCTATCCACCCGAGGAGAAGGAGGCTGCTCCCGACACCGACACCACCATCACCTCATTCCTCGATCGCTTCGGCAATAACGACGAGAAGGAGCTTGCTGTGCTCAATCAGATGATTTTCAATCCTGTTCCCGACTACTCCACCGTGCTTGCAGCCGAGGAGGAGCGCAGCACACCCACCGAAGATGAGATTAGCGGCGAAGGCGTGAGCGCAACCGATGCTCTCATCAATCGCTTCATAGCACAGTCGAAGGAGAAAATGGGGCATTTCCCGGCAACTGTGGTCGACAATCCCGTGTCGGTGGAGGCTGTGCACGAACAACTCCCCGACGACCCGATTAAGAAGCCAAATCAGGTCGATGACTCCACTTTTAGTGAGAGTTTGGCGAAAATTTACATAAAACAAGGCAAATATTCCAAAGCTTTGGAAATTATTAAAAACATAAGTTTGAAATTTCCAGAAAAAAGTATTTACTTTGCAGACCAAATTCGTTTTTTGCGAAAATTGGTAATTAACGAGCAAATAAAAAACAAAAAGTAGAATATGTACGCATTACTGACAGTTTTGATTCTTTTAGCATCAGTCCTTTTGATTGGTGTAGTGTTGATTCAGAAATCCAAGGGTGGTGGTCTTGCCTCGAATTTTGCAAGCTCCAACCAGATTATGGGAGTACGCAAGACAACCGACTTTGTTGAGAAAGCCACATGGACACTCGCAATCGTTGTGTGTGTGCTCAGCATTCTCACTGCATTTGTAGCTCCGCGCGACCTCGTTCAGGGTTCTCGCGTAAACAACGCGCCCAAGCAGGAGCAGCAAGCCACTCCTTTTGCCACACAGAAGCAAGCTCCCCCACACCACCCACCAACCACTCCACCGCCCGCAGCACAACAACACCACGACAACAAAAGAACGCCCTCACAGACCCTGCTA
>CAMFSS010000098.1 GCA_945983195.1 uncultured Prevotellaceae bacterium
GGGCAAAGATCTCAGCTAATTCGGAACCACGCAGTAACTGTGTTATTCTACCATAATGCCCCTCAACCAGTAGCTTTGGTGCATTCTTTTCAATGTAGGGCATAAAGTTTCCATAACTCTTGTGTATTAAATGATGGTCAAATCGGAATGGATTAATTGTATCACGTTCCTTTGCATTAGGATGGTTAAGAAACAGATAACCTTCTCGAAAGGCTACATATTTCCAAGGGATGTAAAATATTCCTTCATATTCAACCGGCTTGTCGATGCGCTTGACAGAATTGCCAAGTTTTAAGTTCGCACGAGTTGCTTCATTCAGAAACACTGAGAGGTCAGTAGCGGGTTCAAAAACAAAATTCGGCCCCGTCTTATAGTATTTACCGCTATCCTTTTTTATCGTAAATGTCCGCTCAATTGTTGCAAGCACACTATCGGGAATGGAAGGAATACGAACAGACTCAAGCTTGTAGCTCAAGTAATAGATACACCCCTGCACTACTGAAAATCTTGATGCCTTAACGTCTTTGGCTATAATGAAGTCTTCAGTAGAGACCTTAGGAGATGAGCGTTTGAGTCTTGCAAGCAAGGCTTCGCGCTCGCTCATCTTCTCTTCATAGACAAACCTATTTCCTCGTTCACTATATTGCCGGCTCGATGCGTCGAAGTGTTGCTCTTTGCAATACTTTTGTGCTTTGTCTCGCTCCATAATGGACGCGATAGGGAAATCTGTATCTGGATATATATCCTTTTCTATCACCTCTTTACAAAATTGTCGTCTTAGCTCATCAGTTGATATAGATGCAAGACAATCCTTAGAGTTATATCTTTCACGAGGTTTTAGTAAGGAAAGATACCTTACAAAGTTAGAAACTGCTTCGGAAGTCTTGATTGGTGCGAAAGTGTAGAGTGGTAGTCTTGACATGGATAGGGTGATGTATAATTTGGTTAATAATCATCAGATTGATTCGAAGAATTAATATCGTTTTTTGTGAATTGGAGGCCTCTTGGTTCCAGTTGTAGTAGTTGCAATGTCAGTCGCCACTGATCCACAAGCGTACTCCTTTTGTTAGAGTAGTTCTGGGTAATTCATAATTATAGATATTTCTTAATAATTGATTTAAGAAGAATTGCATTTTCGCAATACCACTTAAAAACATCTTGCCACGAATCTTCGTTGTCAAAATCCAAAGGCTTAGTGAGATAGAAACGAGCAGCTTTATTTGCTTCTTTCCAAACTACATAGCCTTCGAGCTTCGCTTCAATTGCATCCTTATCGCTAGTAAGCGTGCGGTAGAAATCTTTATTGTCACTGATATATATACCAATTGTTGCTTCTCTTTTCTGTCGCTTTGCTTCAAGGCAGATGTGGCAAACACTTGTGCCAATGGCAATGTCATACCAGTTTTGAGCTTGTGCAGTCCTTAGATTGAAAATATCAGCAAATTTTTGATATTTGCAGGCATACTCATTGAATGCTTGCCAATATTTGAGTTGTTGTGAACCAATAGAAGTGAGTTCTGCTGTTTGTTTCACTGTTTTACCCCAATCGTTAGGGCGTTCAACGATATTGAATTTTGGAGCAGGATTTGAATCACCGATTTTCCAAAGCTCAATTTCAAGCAGATAAAAACCGATTTCGTTATCAGTGTGAGCATTTAGCCATTCAATAGCTGGTCTATGTTCATCACGAGCCTTCTTAACAATCCAAATAATAATCGATGCATCTTTACCCGATGCGTAAGTTATCAGTTTGCCAAGGTGGTCGTGATTTGTGTCTTCAAGCTGATTTTCGATAATGATTGTGCGGTCGGTACTTTCTTCTTTAGCAAAAATATCAAGAGAGAAACTACCAACAGGCGATTCTCTTTCTTCAAGAACGATATCAATACCAATTGTTTCACTAAGAAGAGCTAAGTTGTCTTCTTTTGCGAGCCATGGAGTGAAATCTTTAGCCTCATTAGGCCAAATTTCACGTAGGTCTTTTATCTGTTTTAGCTTGTCAAGTTTCATGTTATAATATTGCTATCGTTAGTTCAATTATTATATGTCTTAAGAATGGTGATTAGCGAAGATAGTTGTAACGTTATTGTGAGAAATAACAAAAAATTATGAGCAATTATCGCTATGACACCTTGAACAAAGTTACGGAATTATTTTGAATGGCAGATGATTTATGCATGTTTTTTGATGACGGAATGGGAAAAATTTGTGGAATAAGATAATGGAGGCGACAATGCCGCGTTTAATACTATTGGGGGCTAATGGGGCTGATGGGGCTGATGGGCGGTTCTATTTCAATCGAGTATTTTTAAATCGGCTTGGGTATTTGAACTTGTTGGTCTCGCATTAATATGTAGTGTTAGGGAATAAGACTTTCTGTCGAGTCATTTGGCTTGATTCTTCGAAAAGCGAAGCGTCACGCGTTGATGGCAGGATAGAGAGACGGTGGGGCGGAACGGGGCTATAAATATCCTAATTTCTTTGCGGCATTGTAGAACGCTTTACATCTTTCAGCTCCTTTTCGAGTGCTATTCCAAGCGATAAAGTTGGCTGTAGATTTAGAGGGATGAATATCACATTCAGATAGAATTTCATCAACCATAGCTTTTTGTTCGTCAGTCGCTTGATTCTCGCAATAAAAGCCCCAATATGGTTCGCCGTTATTGTCAGAGCCACACCAACAACCTACCCAAACACCTTTAATTTTGATGCCAAATGATTTCTGGACTTCGCGCTCCAAGGAGCTAAACTCAGGTTTCAGTTCGTGATACCATTCGTCAATCAGTTTTTTTGAAAGTTGTAGTTTCATTTTAGCCATGACATTCTGGATTTCGCTCAATTCTTTGGATTTCTCATTTAGAATATTCCATTGAGCTATAGATGATGAACTTTCAGGAAATAATGATTCCCTAATTATATTTTGTATATCCATAATAAGATGATTATTTATGCGTATGTCGAATAATCCTTTTGTGAAATCGGCAAATTGATGAATTGCAGACCTAAGAATAGTTTGTTTCGGGTCGATAATTTGCTCAATATCAAGAAGCCAGTCGGATAATTGGGATTGTATTACCACCGACCGCGAAAAAACTGAAGAACGCAAATCCTTACAATCTTGACAATGAGTTTTTTCTTCCTGATTTAATACACGAGCTTTATCATCACACCAACAATTATATTGGTCGGAGTGGGCACATTTGCGCGAGTAATTAGGTGATGTAAGACCATCAGGCGGACATTTCAACACAGAAGGACGAAGATTCTCCAAAAGATTGGGATTGAAATATTGAGGAAGAATAATTAAGAAAATGTCGTGATAGTTCAATCCATATCTTATATGAGTATCCTCGATGTATCTTCCCAGTTGGTTCCTCTGAAAAGGAGCGTTCATCATTTTGTTCTCTATTATGACGGCATAGTCATTATCGATGATGTGAACATCTATGTGTGATTTTTCGGGTGTAATACGAGGCTTTTTAATGCGAGATTTATTTAATCCGACGAGTGAGAGAAATCTCTCAACAAAAGACTCAAGAATTATATATTTGCCATTTTCAGTGTAATTGAGAATGATTGAAAGGAATTTACTCGTATGTGGCTCGATAGTAGGGACAATATCAAGTAAATTAAACTGATACAACGGCTTATTTTCAGGTTTGTCTTTTAGCTTTTCACATTCCGACGCAATCTCAAGTAATTGCTTGATGGCATTTACTTTAAGCCTTGAAATTGAATTTGAAAATTCAATCAGCAATTTAATAGATTGTTCGGTCATAATATTTCAGTTCCCGTTGTTAATTTGTTGGCTAATTTCTTAACAATCATCTGGGGCTAATGGATGGGGGTGATGCGGACGCGCTTGTTCTTGATTTTCAGGCGGGTGATGCGGGATAATATATCATCGACTTTTGCGCGCGGGACGGCTACAATGGCGTAGTGGTCGTGGAGCGAGATTGTGCCGATTTCCTGCACTGTGATGCCGCCATTGTTGGCGATGAAGCCTACGATATCGCCACGGGAGATTTTCTCTTTTTTGCCGGCGTTGAAATGGATTGATGCTACTTGTGATTTCAGCTCAGCCGAAGTATTGTCGTTATCGAGTGTCAGTTCGTCATTGAATGTGATGAATTCGGGCACTTTTTCATCGGGAGCGAGCAGCACATATACATTGCCGTTGGCTGCTACGCGGGCTGTGCGGCCGTTGCGGTGTGTGTAGATTTCGCGTGACTGCGGCAGATGGTAGTGAATGATGCTTATGACATCGGCAATGTCGAGACCGCGTGCACCGAGGTCGGTGGTGACGAGCACAAGATTTGTGCCATTGTTGAAAAGGGTGATAGCAACCTCGCGCTCCTGCTGGTCGAGGCCTCCGTGATAAAGGCCTGCCGATACACCTTTCTGCACAAGGAAGCCGTGTATGCGTTCAGCGGACTCGCGGTGATTGGCAAAAATGATGGTACGCCCCGGGCTGATTGATTGCAGCAGCGATAGGGCGGCTTGGAGTTTGTCCTTGGCATCGGAGCGTACGCTCCACACAGTGAGGCGGCTGTCGAGTTCTTTCTTGTCGGCAAGGAAATTGACGATACGCTCGCGATGAAGACGCAGAAATGCAGGAAATTCATCAATCATGGTTGCCGATGTGAGGATGCGGCGGGCGATATTGGGCATACGGCGGAGGATGCGCTGCATTTCATCGTGAAAACCAAGTTCGAGCGACTTGTCGAACTCGTCGAGAACAAGGAGTCGGGTAGAATAAACGTCGATGTGGTTGCGGTTGATGTGGTCGAGCAGGCGACCCGGAGTGCTGACAATGATTGAAGGCACTACGGCGAGCGACTGCCGCTCGTAAGCCACACTGTGACCTCCGTAGCAGCACGTCACCTTGTGCTGTGAGGCAATGGCGCGCACAATTCTGTCGATTTGGATTACAAGTTCGCGCGATGGTGCGATAATCACTGCTTGTAGCTTTCCGTTGGGCTGGTGCAACTCCTTGAGCAACGGAATGAGAAATGCAAGCGTTTTTCCTGACCCGGTGGGTGACAGGAGCACTATGTCGCCTTGTTCGGCAGAGCTGTTGATCATAGCGCGCTGCATTTCGTTGAGGCTTTCAATCCCCAATCTCTCCTTGATATTCGATAGAATCTCCTTTTCTTTCACAATTATAACCTCTTAATTCAGGGTACAAAGTTACGCAATTCCCTTGATATTACAAAAAGGCGGAGCAACGTGCCCATGATGCACGATGCTCCGCTGATATTTTGTGATGTTGCGCAATCAGAAGAAGAACGGCTGTGGAGTGGAATAGAGGAGCATACCTTCAGCCACGTTGCGCGACGCATCTTCACCCTTGCTCTTGGCAACAATAGCAAGTCCGAATCCGGTGGCAGCGGCCGGACCATTCGCCGTGATTACGTTTCCGTCGATTGCTACCGGCTTCTCGCTAAGTTTTGCATTGCTGAGAGCCTGCTCAAATCCCGGATAGCAAGTGGCTCGCTTACCATCGAGAACGCCGAGTGGAGCGAGAACAACAGCAGGAGAAGCGCAAATGGCAGCAATGTTGCCGCCCTTGGCATTTTGGGCTTTCAGCAACTCGCGAAGCTCGCTCTTTGCTGCAAGATTCAAAGCACCGGGCATACCTCCAGGAAGAATGAGCCATTCAGCCGCAGAGAAGTCGACTTGGGCAAACGTAGTGTCGGCTTCAACGGTGATGCCGTGTGCGCCGGTGACGCTTGTGGTGTCGGTGATTGACACAGTGACTATTTCCATTTCAGCACGACGCAAAATGTCGACTACAGATAAAGCCTCAATTTCCTCAAATCCATCGGCGAGAAATAAAAATGATGTGTTCATAGATAATAACGTTTTTTGGGGTTAATAAAATTGTCATGTCGTTAGTATTGTTGACATATAGTATCAAACAACATTACAAATTTAGTGCAAGAAGATTATAATGCCAAGAGAATTGTGCTTTTTTATTGGAGAATTACGCTGAAAATATACTAATTTTGCAGAAATTCAAAATTTGGCGATATATGGACAGAAGATATTTGGCTTTGGTTGCAATGATAGTGTTGATGGTGGTAGCAATGGTGACTATGCGCAACCGCAAGGAATTCCATACGCTTGGAGGCGTGGTTTGGACCACGGAATACCACATCACCTACGAGAGTGAGCGACAGCTCGACGACTCTGTGCAGGCAGTGCTTGCGCGAGTAGATGCGAGTGCATCGAAATACAATCCACAGTCGGTGATTTCGCGAATCAACACCAACAGCGACTCAGTTGCCGACGACATAGTGCAACGTATTTACATTAAGTCGCGAGAGGTGTGGGAAGCATCGGAGGGTGCATTTGACCCAACAGTTTCTCCGCTTGCCAATGTGTGGGGATACGGCTTGAAAACAGGGCTTAAACCCGACAGTGCCACAATAGACAGCATACGAGAGTTTGTGGGCTTGGGGCTAACCAGCCTTGAGAATGGCGTGGTGAAGAAGCAGGATGCGCGCACATCATTCGACTTCAACTCAATTGCCAAGGGCCTTGCCTGCGACGAGGTGGGGCGAATGCTTGAACGAAACGGTGTGGAGAATTATCTTGTGGAGATAGGCGGTGAGATAGCGTGCGCGGGACACAATGCCAATGGGGGAATGTGGCGAGTGTCGATAGATGCGCCAGTGGAGAGTGCCGACACCGTGATACACACTTCGGCAATGGTGATAGCCTTGAACCGGGGTGGTGTGGCAACCTCAGGCAACTACCGAAACTTCAAGATTGAGAACGGACGCAAGACAGGACATACAATCAATCCGAATACAGGCTATCCTGAGCTTACAAACCTGCTTAGCGCAACAATTGTTGCTGCCGACTGCATAACAGCCGACGCATACGCTACGGCGTGCATGGTGATGGGTGTGGAGCGTACGCAGAATCTGCTTGGAAACTCACATGAAACGGCTGTGATGCTCATGTACGTTGACGAAAGTGGCAATATTGCCAAATGGGAGAATGACGAATTTGCAAGATTAAGGAATGGAAAATAAAAAATAGAGCCGTGGCTTGTGGCTGCGTCTTTACTATTGATTAGAATAAAAGGAAGGGTGCAATTTCCAGAAATAGGGGGCTTTTAATCCTCCTTGCTGGCATTCTTGGAGCGCGACTCCTTTTTGCTGCTTGAATTGCCGGTGTCTTTCTCTTCCTTGAGGTCGATTTCGTTCTTGTCCTTGTCGAATACCTTGTATTCAAGATATGCGAGCGACTGGTCGGCTACAATCTTGAACTTGAAGCCATATTCCATGCGCCAGCGAGAATATTCGGATATTATGCCTTTTTTGAGATAGGCATCGACAAACGGGTGAACATACATAG
>CAMFSS010000099.1 GCA_945983195.1 uncultured Prevotellaceae bacterium
GCATAGGTGTAAGCCTGATGCCATCAAGCGATACAAATCCTGCTTCGTTTGGCTCATTTTCTCGTCTTTTCCAAATCAGCACACCTGCCATTGAGAGAAGTGAGAGCACAAACAAGATGCCCGGAATGGTCTGATTGGAGGCAGTAAACACCGATGCCATAGAACAGTCGGCAAACCCTTGTACCTGTACTGCAAGACCATCGGTGGCATGTTCCGGCACAAGTAAAATAGAATCTGAGGCTATTCTGTTTCCTTTGATTTTTGGTACCGTATTGTGTTTATCAACCAAAGCGAGTGTGAAGTAAGCAGCTTCTTTCAGAGAAGCGTTCTTGAAGTTGAAATCAGAAGCCTGATATATAAGTGGCTTATGAGTAATTTCGTGCATTTGGCGTATGGCGGCTATGGTGTCGGGGCGTGTCCATAGTTCGCTATATTCATTAGCTAACGCTATCATTGCATCATTAAGTTCATCTGCAATGTTTTGTCTTGCTCGCGAATAGGATAAGCAACTTGAAATTATCGATGCAATCATTAAAGCCAACGGCACAAGCATCGCATAACGCAGCGTTGCCCCATTGTCGACTATTTTATTATCTTGCTTCATAAGAATGGTAGATTAATAGCACAAAGATAAAGAAAAACTGCGAGAATTTATGTATATTTGTATTATCTTTGCAACGACAGACGGCAGACAATGCCCGATATCCTATTTTTACCAAAAAATAACCATAAAACTAAATAATAACCCTAAAACGACCCGAAACAATGAAACTATTAGCCTCCTTACTTTGCTGCATTGCTGCAATCTGCTCTTCTGCCTCACTACGTGCTCAATCAGTGTTGTTCAGAAGCGACACCGCCAACCATGTGTTCTACCGAATACCAGCCCTGCTGTCACATGGCAAATCTCTTCTCTTGTTCACCGACGACCGTTCGGGCGTGACCGATGCAACAGCATGGGGCGACATTGGCTCCATTGGCAACATTAGCATTGTGGTCCGACGCAGCAAGAATTGCGGACGCACATGGCTGCCTGACGTGCATACGGCAATTGAGGGAAAAGGTTGCTCGGGATTCGACACCGGTCATGGCGATGCTGCCGTGGTGTGCGACCGCGCCTCAGGCCGTATGCTGCTGATGTGTGCCTCAGGCACTGTGAGCTATGGCCGCAGCAGCGTGAGTGTAACCGATGGCGGCAACGGCTCATACAGCCTCGACTTGAGCAATGCACAAAAGGTGGGCCGTTACTATAGCTCCGATGGCGGACGCACTTGGAAAGGTGCAGATGTGACACCCGAAATATACAGCATATACAACTCGCCCTCAGCCGAAACCGTCGGCACCAACAATGTGCCGGTTACGCGGCTATTCTTTGCGAGTGGACGCATCTGTCAGAGCAGCGTCATAAAGCATGGCGACTATCACCGCATATATTCGGTATTAACCACCAACCGTGGAAGCCTCGTCGTCTACTCCGACGATTTTGGAGGACGATGGAATCCGCTTGGCGGTGCCGATGCGCAACCTGCCCCCAATGGCGACGAAGCCAAGATTGAAGAACTGCCCGACGGCAGTGTGCTGCTGAGTTGCCGTATGATGGGAGGCCGCTACTTCAATATATTCAGCTACTCCGACACGGCAAGTGCTTCCGGCGAGTGGGCAGAGCCTGTGGCTTCAACATCCTTAGAGGGTGGCACCGCTACGCAGAACAATGCCTGCAACGGCGAAATTCTAATCGTGCCTGCCCGCGACAGCAAGGGCAATATGGTGTATGTGGCCCTGCAATCCACGCCTTTCGGTTCATCGGAGCAGCTCCCAACCAATGTTGATCGCCGCTGCAATGTGTCGATATATTGGAAAGTGCTCTCCACGGCTGCCGACTTTGCACGCCCTGCGTGCTTCACTTCAGGCTGGACTCGCTTTGAAATCACCAACACTCGCTCAGCCTACTCCACAATGGTGGTCGATGCCAATGGCAACATCGCTTTTGCCTACGAGGACAATGGTATGGTGATGCGGTTGGGCAGCCAGAATGCCGACATCTACGACATCGTTTTCCGCACGCTCACTCTCAAGGAAATCACCGGAGGCGAATACACCTACAGCCGTGCCAAAAAACACCGTCAGGCTTTTCTAAAGCGTCGTTAAGCACGTCCTAAACGCGCCACAATCCGCGCGCGTTTCGACTTCATACTGTAATACTCAGAGTTTGCCGGCGGCTTTCTGATAGGCAAGATAGGTGAGATAGAGCTGGTAGCGCGAAGAAATCTGGGTCTCGTAGGCCTGCTGCCAGAGCACTTGAGCTTCAAGGTTGTCGCTCAGCGTCTCAAGCCCGACGCGATACTGGCTGTCGCTCAGACGTCGGTTCTCGTCGGCCTGCGCAAGCGAGCGGTCGGCAATTTCGCACTCCATACGCGCCTCATCAAGATTGTTGAGAGCCTGCGCCAGCTCCAGAGTCATCATCTCATTCAAGCTCTGTTGTTCAAGCTGTTGCTGCTGAAGTGCCGCACGCGCCGAGCGCACCTTGTTGCTCCGTTCACCGAAGTGAAAGAGCGGCACCTGCACATTAAGCAGCACCGAGAAGCCACCGTTGTCGAAGAGATAGTTGTCGCGCACCTTTACGCCGTGAGTGTAGGCATATCCTGCCTGCACACCCACTTTGGGCAGCAACTCACTGCGGTTGAGCTTCACCTGCTGCTCGGCTATAGCCACCTTCTTTTCAAGGATTGCATACTCCGGACGGGCAGTTATATCGAGCACACCACTCTCCACCCCTGCCACAAGAGCCGGAAGTGAATCGGCAACGGTTATCTCGTCGATTAACTGACGACCTATGCAGTGGCATAAGTTCATGCGAGCAAGGCGAATGGCATTTTCAGCCTTGCGAAGCTGCAACTCGCTCTCATTGAGCTTCACCTGCACCTTCAACACATCATTTTGCGGCTTCAAGCCATGTCGATAGGCACTCTGCACGTTCTTTAGCAGCTCAGTGAGCAGGCTGTTATACTTCACAGCCACCTTTTGCAATTCCAGTGCCTTAACCATCAGCACATAAGCATTCTCAGTGTTGAGAATCACTTCGCTCGCAGTGAGACGCTCATTCTCTACGCTCATCTGCTCGGTTAGACGGGCTATGCGGTTGGCAGCAATGATTTTGCCGCCCTGATAGATGGGCTGCTTCACCTGCACTCCGGCTGAATACACAAAACCTATCTTATAGTCGAAATCCATACCCGGAAATAGCGCGTAGCGTCCGTCGAACTGGGGCTTGCCGTCGGCACCCGGAACAAACGTAGGCAGATTGCCGCCGGGAATCGAGAGCACACCGTCGGCAGTGTGATACAGAGCGTTGCCCGACGCACTGAAATCGGGCAGATAGAGAGCCTTGTAGCTCTTGCGCATATATTGTGCCGATGCAGTCTGCATCTTCGCTGCTGCAATCTTCTTGTTGTGCTGAAGGGCAAGAGTGCGGCACTGCTCCATGGTGAGCACCTCCTGCGCCGAAGCTGCGTGCACAGCCACTGCCGCCATGGCAACGAGCACGCACCGCTTTATGTCAATCATTATGTACATAGTCATTTAGTAACTTTAAGTTTGAAAAAGAGCGCGTAGAGCACCGGAATAAATACGAGAATCATCACCGAGCCAACAAGCAGTCCGCCCATGATAGCCGCTGCCATTGAGCCAAACATGGCATCGGGCAGCAGCGGAATCATTCCGAGAATGGTGGTGAGCGATGCCATCATCACCGGGCGCAATCGGCTCTTGGAGCTGGCAATCAGTGCCTCCACAGGCTCAATGCCCTGCGATATTTCGAGCGATATTTCGTCCATGAGCACAATGCCATTCTTCACAATCATTCCCACAAGACCCAGCGTGCCCACTATTGCTACAAAGTCAAACGTCTTGCCGGTGATTAGCATCGAGAGCATCACACCGATAATCACTGTGGGTATGCTGCACAAGATTATCGCAGGCTTGCGGTAGTCCTTGAACAACAGCAGCAATATGGTGACCATCAGAATCACCGCCAACGGCAGATTCATAAACAGATACTTCATCGAGCGGCTGCTCGCCTCCTTTTCGCCCTGCCACACAAGCGAATAGCCGTGAGGCAGCTTCAACTGCTCAATCTGCGGTGCTATCTGCTGGCGCACGCCCTCAGTTTCAAGCCCCAAGCGCGGCGACGACTGCACGCGCTGTGCACGCTGGCAGTTGTGGCGCACCACCACAGGATCTTCCCAAGCAATGTCGATATTGCGGCTGAGCTGCTTGAGCGGCGTAGAGCCTATCAGTCCGTCGATAACCTCATCTTTCGATAGCGTTCCGGCCTTGAGCCGGAGCATCGTTTCACGGCTCATAAGCATATTGAACGACGGCATTTGCGAGAACACCTGCACATTCTCCAGGTTTTCCACCGGCTTGCCCTCACTCTGAACGCACTTCAGATAGATTGTATTGCAGTCGAGTCCTTCATAGAAAGTTCCCACAGGTATGCCCCCGGCAGCCGACAGCAGCGACATACTCACATCGCTACGGCTGAGTCCGGTCATTCGTGCAGCAGCCTGGTCGTAGTCGACCTTTAGCACAGGCATCTCAGGGCCCCAATCGCTTGTGATTTGTGTCACGTCGGGGCATTGCTCCATAATGCGGCGTGCCGAGTCGGCAAGAGAGTGCAGCACGGCAGGGTCGGGACCACAGAACACTGCCTCGATGGGATATTTCTTGAACATCAAGTTATATTTCTTAAGCTTCACATAGGCATCGGGATAGTGTGTTTCTACATAGTGCTGAATCTCAGCCATATTCTCGTTGAGAGTGCCGGGCGATGTGAAGTCGATAATCAGCTCACCGTAGGCAAGCGACGGATTGGCTATGCTTCGCACCAGGTTGTAGCGTCCCGGAGTGCCGCCAATCGAGGTTGTGACGTGCGTCACATCACCATAGGTGCGCATCAGGTAGGTGCGTATGCTGTCGAGGTCGGCTTTCACACGGGTGGAATTAGTGCCTTCAGGCAACTTGTACTCCATATAGAGCTGGTCGTAGGTCATATCGGGGAAAAATCCGTGACGCACAAACTTATACGACACCCCAGCAAGTGCAAGCAGCGCAACGACAACGCACACCACCGATATGCGGTGGCGCAAGCCAAAGCGCAGCACACCCTCAAGCCTGTGATAGAAGGGAGAGTCGAATACGTCTTTCTCCGCCATGACGTCAGTTGTCGACGGCTCATTTTCGTTGCCGTCGGTATTAGGCTGTTCTGCCGGTACTACGGCGGCGGTTTTCGGGAATTTAAGGTAGCGGCTGCCCATAAGCGGCACATGCACAAGCGCCAGCACCCAGCTAAGCATGAGCGACACTGCAAGCACTATGAAGAGGTCGCGCACATACACTCCGGCAGTGTCGGGCGAGAGGAAAATTGGGAAGAATGCCAGAATTGCAATCAGCGTTGCGCCAAGCAGCGGCATTGCCGTCTGCCGCCCTATAGATGTGAGCGCCTCCATGCGCGGCTTTCCGCTGCGTATGCCCACAAGTATGCCGTCGATAATCACTATGGCATTGTCCACAAGCATTCCCATCGCAAGAATCAGCGCACCGAGCGACACACGCTGCATAGTGCCATCGAGTCCGGCAAGGAACGTGAGCGAGCCGAGCACAATCAGCACCAGACTGATTCCGATGATGATGCCGCTGCGTATGCCCATGAATATCATCAGCACCACAATCACTATGGCAACCGACTCAATCAAGTTGAGCACAAACGTGCCCAGAGATGCTCCCACGCGCTCAGGCTGGAAGAACACCTTGTGGCACTCCACTCCGGCAGGGAAGCGCGTGTCGCGCAGGTGGTCGATGCACTGCTCCACACTGTCGCCCACCTTGAGTATGTCGGTGCCCGACGATGCAGCTATGAGTATGCCCAAAGCCTTCTCGCCGTCGTAGAAGAGTTCGTTGCGTACAGGTTCGGCGTAGCTCTCCTCCACAGTGGCAATGTCGCACAGGCGCAGGCGGTCGTCGTCGTGACCCTGTATTATCATCTGCGATATTTGCTCCACGTTGGTGAACTTGTCGCCCACGGTGACGCGTATGCGGTTCTGTCCGTTGTCGAAATATCCTGCATAGTTGGTGCCAATCTGCCCGCTCAGCGTGGCAAGCACCTCGATTGGCTTCACGCCGAGGTTTGCCATCTTGTCCTGGAGCATAGTGATATTGATGCACTCTGGGCGCGTGCCGTAGATGTCGGTGCGCTCCACGCCGTCGAGTGCGTTCACCTCGCGCTTCACCATCTCGGCATATTTGCTCATTTCGCGGTCGCTCAGTCCGTCGGAAGTGAGGGCATAGAAAATGCCGTAGACGTTGCCGAAATCGTCCTTCACCATTGGTACGGAAGCGCCCTTTGGCAGCGACGGCTGCACATTCGTCACCTTGCGGCGCAGCATGTCCCAGTGCTGCTCCACCTCATCGTCGCTCACGGTGCTTTTCAGCTCCACCTGAATGAGCGACATGTCGTTGTAGCTCCAACTGTCGATTGCATCTACATCGCTCATGGTGCGTATGCTCTTCTCAAGCGGGTCGGTCACTTCCATCTCCACCTGATGGGCGGATGCACCGGGATAAGTGGTGACGATCATCGCCAGCTTCACCTTAATTTCGGGGTCCTCAAGCTTGCTCATGGTGTAGCAGGAGTAGATTCCACCCACCACAAGAATGGCAATCAGGAAGTTGATCAGCTTCTTGTTGCCAAAAGCCCATTTGCCAAAGTCAATCATAATATTCCTCCCACATTTGTCTGACTATAAGGATTTAACGCCTCTACACGGTCGCCTTCGCGGAGCGAGTGTGTGCCCGAAGCCACCACTATTTCACCCTCTTTCAGAGCTGAGGAACTGACGATGCTGTGCTCATTCGAGAGAAGCTGAACAAGGCGCACTTCACGGCGCGAGACGGTGTTCTGAGCGGGATTGACTACATAGACCCACTCACGCCCCTCGGAGCGCATCACTGCACCACTCGGAACTACCAGATTTACAGCACCATAGCCATCGCCTGCCACGGCTGCCGTAACCATTGTAGACATACCCGGCACGGGCATTTTTGCCCCCTTTTGAGCCACAATGCGTAACTGCATGGAATAGAGCTGGTTAGCATTGGCTTGCGGAGCTAAGTGCTTCATTTCGAGCGCGAAGCGTACGCCAGGCATCACGCTGAACTCGCAGAAGTAGTGTGAAATGCGGTCGCGGCGCAGATAATCGGCAGCCGAAAGGAAGATTTCCACCTCAGGCTGTCAGCCGCCAATCATCATCACCACCGGCATTCCGGCATCCACCGTCTCGTGG
>CAMFSS010000100.1 GCA_945983195.1 uncultured Prevotellaceae bacterium
CGGCTGTGGAGCATGAGTGCGAGCCGTCGGCAGCGTAGTTGTCGGTAGCGTCGGCAATTGCCGCGTCGCTGCCGAAAGGGTTAGCCGCCTCATGCTGCGTCTTACGCTGCCATGAGCAGAACTCATTGTAGGCAATGCGGTAGAGCCAGGTGCTGAATTTAGCCACACCGCGGAAGCTGCGCACATTGATGTAGGCCTTTAGGAACGTTTCTTGAGCAAGGTCGTCGCTCAAAGCCTCGTTGCCCAGAGTAAGGTTGAGGAAGAACCTCCTCACCTGGGGCTGGTAGGCCTCGACGAGTGTGCCAAATGCACGACGGTCATCGCCAATCGTGCACCGGGCAATCAGTTTGAGTTCATCTATTTTACTCAACACTGTGCTCATCATTTCAATAATTAATTATTACAGAAGCTGAAATTTCACAATCTCAGGCATTGTTTTCAATTGTGCCGGAAGCTCTTCCGTCGTTGAAAGGCGGCGGTGTTACGGGCTGTTGTGGTGTTACAGGCTGCTGCGGGGTTACAGGTGTCTGCGGAGTTACAGGTGTCTGTGGAGTGACAGGCTGCTGTGGCGCAAAGGGCACACGGGTGTCGAAGTAGGCAATGGCAAGCTTGGCAGCTCCGATGAGGAGGAAGATGAAGCCTATGGCTGCGAAGAATTCCTCCTGAACACTAAATGCAAAGATAAGGAAAGCCAAGCCTATGACGCCCAATTTGAAGCCTGAGCGTGCGCCACGATGCCAGCGTAGGCGGCTGTAGATAGCATCACACGAAGAGCCGTCGATAGGCTGCTGCGGCGTGACAGGCTGCTGAGGTGCGTTGGGGGCAATGGGCTGCTGCGGCACCACGATAGGCTGCGGCATCACAGGGCGGTTGCCATAGAAGCTGTCGGGGAGAGGATAGCCGTTCTCGATTGCCTTCTCAATGATGCGGTATTTTGCGCGGCGGCGCATGTAGTAGACGATAAGAGATATAAGCACGATGAGGAAGATGGTGCCAAAGACGATTGCGGCGTTTCGTGTGATGAACTCCTTCTCATTTTTGGCATTCTGATAGCGAATCTGAGCCAATGCATTCTCTTTCTTATCAAAATCATTGTCGATAGCAGCATCGGCTTCGGCAATGGCAGCATCGGCTTCAGCGATTGCATTGTCGACGATGGTGTCGGCAAGACGGTTGTTGATTTTAGCGGCAAATTCTTTTAGCTTGCCCATGGTGATGGTCACGGTGTCCTTGCCGTCGACGACAACCATGCTGTCGCCCTTGACTTGAACACTTGCGTTATCGGCTTTAGCCGAAGTGGAGCAGAGCAGTGATACCACTGCGATGATGATGGAAAGAATTACTTGTTTCATATCGGTCTTTGTTGTTTTTGTTTTATTATTACTGTTGTTCACTTTTTGTGAGGCTCTTTATGTGAGCCTTACACCCTTTTGATGCACGGCATCGGCAAAAAGTTGCACAAAGATGAAAAAAATTTGTGGGAAAATTACTTTTTATTGACAATTAGTCTGTTACCGGGTGATAATTTTGCGGAAAAAACGACAAATACCATGAAAAACAAATTCGAAAAGGAGAATTACGAAGGAAAGGGCACAAGCCTGTTTTCACTAAAAAGCGATGGGCGCACAAGCGACAGCGACCTGCGTGTGCTTGAAGCGGCACTGAAGGCATGGCAGGGCTGGGGCGAGATTCGCCGCCGTCGCCGCCGCAACAAGGATTTCACCTACGGCCGCCAGTGGGGCGACATAGTGAAGGACGACAACGGACAGCCGGTGACCGAGGGCGAACTGGTTGCACGCTGCGGAAAGGAACCGCTCACCAACAACATGCTGCGCCAACTGATAAAGTGCGTGGTGGGGCGTTTCCGCAAGTCGGTTGCCGACGAGTCGAAGGCTGTGGAGCGGGCACTCAGCCGAGGCAAGGAGAAGTCGGGACTGAGAATGTTCTCACCGGGCTGCAACGTTACCTCAAACGACACCGTGGACCGTCGCGCCGCCGCTGCCTACAAGCTGAACTGCATTGAAGAGATTGATGCACGCTCGCTTGAGGAATTACTGATTTCGGGCTGCTGCGTGCAGCGCATTGACACCGGAACGGAAGAACCCGCGGGCACCGAGGAGGGCGGTAAAGCGAAACCGCACGAAGGCTGTGTGCCTTTGGTGGATGTGCCAAATGTGAACCGCTTCTTTACAAACATGATGGAGGACGTGCGCGGCAACGACTGCGAGATTGTGGGCTATCTGCACGACTTGCACGTGAGCGAGCTGATAATGCGCCTGGCACACGGTGATGCCGCCGAGAGCCGCAGAATACGCGAAGTGTACGCATCGCTGCAATCAATCTACTCCTCGCCCGAGATTGGAAGCGATGCTGAGCGGTGTGAATCGTTCTGGCAAGCCAAAGGTGGGAAATGCCGCGCCATTGAGGTGTGGACGCTTGAGCTGAAGGAGGTGCTGCGCTGCCACGACTTCAAGAACCGCAAGGCTTTCACCGCTCCGGTGGAACAGCTTCGCGAACTTGAAGCCGGCAACCGCGACCGACGCTCGCGAGGCGAGGAGGAAGTGGTGGTGAACCGCCGAATCACGAAGGAGTGGCACTGCCGCTGGTTCGCCCCCGACGGCACTCTGCTTGCCCGCTACCGCTCGCCCTACGCCCACCAAAGCCACCCGTTTGCCTTCCGCCTCTATCCGCTCACCGACGGTGAAGTGCACTCGTTTGTGGAAGATGTCATCGACCAGCAGAAGTATGTGAACCGCCTAATCACGGTAATCGACCACATTATGAACGCAAGTGCCAAGGGCGTGCTGCTTTTCCCGGAGTCGGGGCTTCCCGAAGGCTTCACCTGGGGCGATGTGAGGAGGCTGTGGTCGAATGCCGACGGCATAATACCCTTCACGAGCGACTCATCAGGCACCATGCCGCAGCAAATGGTGTCGCGCAATGCCGACATTGGAGCCTACCAACTGCTCGACACGCAGATGAAGCTGATAGAGGACATTTCGGGCGTGAATAGCGCACTTCGTGGCGTGGCAGCCAACAACCGCACCGGCGTGCAGCTCTACGAGACGCAGCTCGACAATGCCGACACTTCCCTCACCGACATCTACCGCACTTTCGACTCCTTCCGCGCCATGCGCGATGCCAAAGTCGCCGCCCTGCTTTAGCATCGGGAAAAAACCTGAGCATAAAGCAAAACCGACGCCATCCATCGGAGCAAACTTCACTTATTGAGATTATCGCAATAGAGAGGAAAAGTGGCGGAGAATGGTGGGGGATTGCAAATAATTTATTAATTTTGCGGTGCAAAAAGTTACACATCGGCATTTTTCAGGGCTTGCCGATGTGAATTTTTTGACTTTTTACTGACTACTAACCAAACACAGAAGCGATGATCACTTTTACGATAGCTCTTTTCACGCTCTTGGCGGGATATTGGCTCTATGGCGGCTACATGAACCGGGTGTTCGGCCCCGACGACCGCCCTACTCCTGCCGCCACGCGCAACGACGGTGTCGACTACATTGAACTGCCCACTTGGAAGCTCTATCTGATACAGTTCCTCAACATTGCCGGACTGGGTCCGATTTTCGGAGCAATCATGGGTGCGCAATTCGGCACGGCGTGCTTCATCTGGATTGTGCTGGGCACTATTTTTGCCGGCGCAGTGCACGACTTCTTCTCAGGCACGCTGTCGATCAGAAACAATGGCGAAAGCCTGCCCGAAATAATAGGACGCTACCTCGGCAGAGTGCCCAAGGACGTGATGTGCGTGATTTCGGTGTTCCTGATGATACTGGTGGGGGCTGTGTTCGTGTCGGGACCTGCCGAACTGCTTGCCAAGTTCACGCCCGACTCCATGGGTCTTACCTTCTGGGTGCTTGTGGTGTTTGGCTACTATTTGCTCGCTACGATTCTGCCCTTCGACAAGATAATAGGCAAGGTGTACCCTGTGTTTGCCGCCGCACTGCTCTTTATGGCAGTGGGCATACTGGTGATGCTCTACGTAAATTCGCCCGACCTCCCCGAAATGTGGGAGAGCATGGGCACCAACTATGAAGACTCGCCGATATTCCCGGTGATGTTTGTCACCATATCGTGCGGAGCAATCAGCGGCTTCCACGCCACGCAGTCGCCAATGGTGGCACGCTGCATGACGCATGAGCGGCACTGCCGCCCGGTGTTCTACGGCGCAATGGTGACTGAGGGAATTGTGGCACTCATCTGGGCAGCCGCCGGCACATGCTTCTATCAGGAGCATGGCGGCATAGTCGACCCCGCCACCGGGAAGGAGTTCACCGGGGCGGCAGTGGCATTCACGCTGTCGCACGACTGGCTCGGAACGGTGGGTGGACTGCTTGCCGTGCTGGGAATCATAGCTGCACCAATCTCGACCGGCGACACCGCGCTGCGTGCCGTGCGGCTTATGATAGCCGACTTCTTCAAGCTGAAGCAGCACACCGTGGTGCGCCGACTGGCAGTGTCGGTGCCGATTTTCGCTGCCACCACAGCCCTGCTGCTCTACTGCCTCAGCGGCAGCGCAGGCTTCAAGATGATTTGGCGCTACTTGGCATGGACCAACCAACTGCTTGCCGTGTTCACGCTGTGGGCAATCACAGTGTATCTTGTGAGAGTGCGCAAGAATTTCTTCATCACGCTGATTCCGGCCCTCTTCATGACACTGGTGTGCAGCACCTACATCATGATTTCGCCCGAGGGCTTCACGCTGAGTGCCGGCATATCGAACGCTACAGGGGCGGTGTGCACTGTGGCATCGGCAGTGTGGTTTGTAGTTTGGTATCGGCGTGAGAAACAAAATCTGCCCTTGAAAGCATGACACAGGAGAACACACTGATAGTGATAGCGGGCCCTACGGGGGTGGGAAAGACGGCTGCCGCCATTGAAATAGCCCAGAGCCTCGGCACGGAGATCGTGTCGGCCGACTCGCGACAGATTTTCCGCGAAATTCCCATAGGCACCGCAGCACCGACAGCCGAAGAGCAGGCACGGGTGAAGCACCACTTTGTGGGATTCAAGAGCATCACCGACTACTACAGCGCGGCTGAGTTTGAGAGCGACACTCTGGCTCTGCTGCCACAGCTTTTCGCCAAGAGCGGCTATGCCGTGATGTGCGGCGGCTCGATGCTCTACGTAGATGCCGTGTGCAAGGGCATTGACCAGATGCCCACCATCAGCACCGAAGTGCGCGAGAAGGTGCTGCGGCAATATGGCGAGTGCGGAATAGAGTGCATCATAGCGCAGCTTGAGCTGCTCGACCCCGACTATCTGCGCATAGTGGACATAAAGAATGAAAAGCGGCTTCTGCACGCCCTCGAAATTTGCCTTCAGGCCGGTGTGCCATATTCCTCACTGCGCACCGGACAGGTGAAGCCGCGCCCTTTCAGAATAGTGAAAATAGGGCTCGACATGGCTCGCGAGGAGCTTTTCAGCCGCATCAACCGCCGTGTAGATGCCATGATTGAAGCCGGACTTGTGGAGGAGGCGCGGAGCGTGTACGAGCAGCGGCACCTCAACTCGCTCAACACCGTGGGCTTCAAGGAGCTGCACGCCTGGATGAGTGGAGTGATGGACTTCGATACTGCACGGGAGCGCATAAAGAAGAACACGCGAGTATATGCCAAGCGGCAGCTCACATGGTATCGCAAAGACCCGTCAATGACGTGGCTCCACCCACACGATGCCACCCCCGAAGCTGTGAAAAAGCTGATTGCACAAGAGTGACGGCGCGGTGTGTTTTACATTTTTTAATGTTTGTATAGGAATTTTTTGGTGAAAAAGTTTGGTGAAACAAAAGTAAATGCGTTAATTTGCACTTGCTAACTAATTAAGGCTTAAAACAACTATCAACAAGAACATCAATCGCAAACAACTAATTTTTTATTATAAACTAAAAACAAATTAATTATGAAGAAAACTTTACTCTTTGGTGCTGCTGCCATTTTGGCTTTGTCAGCAAATGCACAGACTCTCACAAAGGTTTGGGAGCACTCTATGGCCGATCATACTACAGGTGAAACTCGCTCAATCGCAGCTCTCGGTGACTATGCACTCGTTCCTAACAAGACTACAGGTATGGTAGAACTTTGGGACGCAACAGGTATAGCTAAGCAATATGACGTTAACACTTGGGCTGCCGGCCAGGAACTTGGCGACCTCGCATTAGGTACTGCCGTTTCATCAGATGAGGCAGGCAACATCATTGCAAACCTTGGCTTCCCCGGTGTAGTAAGCTGCCGCAACTTCGTAGCTATCCAGCCCGATGGTGAAATGTTCTACATTCCATGTGAATTCCCCGCTGATGCAATTGTTCCCGAAGGAGCCGGTCGTATGGACTACCTCGGCGACAAGACTGCCGGTGACATCACTTCGAATGCATTCATTATCGCATGCCCGAACAAAATGACTCAGGCTATTGTTTTTAATGTATATGAAAAGGCTCAAGACCCTTCATATAGCTATGCTGTAAAGATCGGTGACGAGGAGAACACTGAGGAATGGAACACTGAGTCATCAGCAATGCCACTTCTTCCTCTTGAGGAAGGTGCTGAGACTGCTCCTAAGTTCATTGCTCGTAACCGTAGCCTTGGTGGCTTGCGCATTAGTGCCGACGGTAAGGAGGCTCTTCAGAAGGCAACTTTCACTGGCGAGGCAACAATCGACTTCAGCAAGTCAACTACTACCAACTTCACAGCTTGGACTGTAGGTGGCAAGAGCTATGTAGCACTTACACAACCTGATGACGGTGTCCGCACTCACTCTTGGGAGGTATTTGACCTCGCAACTGCTGAGTCGCTTGCACGCTGGACAATGCCTGCCGGTGAGTCTGCAAACTACATGGTAGGTTTCGCATCATCAGTTAACGCTGACGGCACTGTAAACATCTATCAATTCAACCCGGGTATCCGCTTGGCTAAGTATGTATTCGACGCTACCGGTGAAGGTGGTGTAGAAGGCACAATCGCTACCGACGCTAACGCTCCTGTTAAGTACTACAACCTCCAGGGTGTAGAAATCGCAAATCCTGAGAACGGTCTGTTCATTAAGAAGCAGGGCGCAAAGGCTGAGAAGGTGATTCTCTAATCCACATTCAAGACAGCAAGGCGCGTGAGCCTCAAAAGCTCACCCCTGACAATAAACAGCAGGAGGCATGGCATCAGCCACGCCTCCTGCTCCTTTTCCACCCTCACCCCACTTGCAATGAAGATTTGCAATACCATTAGTGTCCACTAAAAAATCAGAATAGTTCTTTGAAATCATTGAAATTCAAT
>CAMFSS010000101.1 GCA_945983195.1 uncultured Prevotellaceae bacterium
ACTCAGTCCGATGTTGGTCGACGAGAGTTGGGGCAGTTTCTTCGCCAAATACATAACTATCTGCCTAGCATCTGATATCTCACGCTTGCGCGACTTGCCATAGAGCAGGTCGGTGTCAATGTTGTAGTGCGCGCACACAGTTTCGGCAATCAGCTCAAATGTCACCTGTCGCTTCGACACTTTCACGGCATTTGCCAGCACAGCACGTGCCAGGTCGATGGTAATGTCGTGATTGAGCATGGTGGCATGTGCAAGCAGCGACACCACTATTCCCTCAAGCTCTCGCACGCTGTCGGTGACATTCGATGCTATGAAGTCAAGCACGTCACCTGGTATTGAGAGTCCGTCCTGATATGCCCTCATTGCAAGCACCTCGCGGCGCAAGTCGTAGTCGGGTCGATTAAGCTCCACCGTCATGCCCCACTTGAAGCGGTTGATGAGTCGTGGCATCATGCCGTCCATGTCGGTAGGTGGGCAGTCGCTCGAGAGTATCAGTTGCTTCTGGTTTTGGTGCAGGTGGTTGAATATGTGGTAGAATGTGTTCTGGGTTCCGGTCTTGCCGGCAAACTCCTGAATGTCATCTACTATCAGCACATCTATGCTCTGGTAGAAGTTGATGAAGTCGTTAAACTTGTTCTGGCTCACTGCCGTGGTGTATTGGCGTTCAAATACCGGGGCAGTAAGGTAGAGCACGCGGCTGCGCGGATTGTTCTCCTTTATCTTTATGCCTATCGCCTCTATGAGGTGTGTTTTGCCAACACCGGTCGGTCCGAAGATGAAAAGCGGGTTGAAGGTCTTGCAGTTCGGGTTGTCAGCTATTGCCTTGCCTATGCTCACGGGCAGCTTGTTGCTCATGCTGCCACAGTAGTTCTCAAAGGTGTACTTAGGGTTGAGCTGAGGGTCGATGTCGGCATACTCGATCTTCGCAAAGGGATTCGCCGGCTGCTGTGCCGCCTTCTCCACCTTATTTGTTAATATGGTGCTCTTGTTGAGTCCCTGAACCTCTATATTGGTCTCCGGGCTCTTTACCACCGAATAGAGATAGCGCAACTTGAAGCTGTTGCCAAACACCTTTGTAAATATAGGCTTGAGAATATTGGCGTACTTCTCCTCAAGAGTCTCGGCAAAATAGAGCGACGGCACCTCAAGCAGTATCGTGTTGCGGGCATCATAGCCTTTATACACGATAGGCTCAAACCAAGCGTCAAACTGGGCCTGAGGCATATTATCCTTGATGATTTCAAGGCATTTGCTCCATCTGTTGTCGTTCATTTCTTGCATTTACGTTCCTATTCTCGTTACTTTTGGCGATACAAAATTTGCAAAAACATTTCAAATAAAAAAATCTGTTTTTATTTGTTTTTTAATTTTCTTATTAAACGTTCTGAATCTCAATCATTTGCGCACTTAAAGTTTTACTTCTTAAAGTATCGCTTAAAACAATAACTTGAAGCGTTGCTGGTTTTCAGCTTTTTACACCATAGACAGACTTCCCATAGTTGCTTTTGCGATATTGTGCACGGCACTCCCTATGTGCCGATTGAGTATTTGTTTTATAGACAATTACAGAAATCTTTGCACCGACGTTTATTTATACAAATTCTAAATAAGCAATCGGTGCAGATTTGCCGTTTTTTTTAGAATATCTTGAACGTTACATAACGTTTCGGATTCTTGCGCAGATCCATGAAGAGCGAGTCGAGACTCACCACTGTGTGGTCGATGTGGTTGTAGAGTCCGCGGTCGTTGAGCAGAAGTCCGAGGCTCGAATCCGTGCCGTTCACCTTGTCGGTGATAAGCCGCAGATTATGTGTGGTCGCATTCAGATTATTCATCGTGGAGTCGATGGGCATCTGCTTCAGCGATGCCGAAACCTGGGCAAGGTCGGCAGTCAGTGCATTGATGTTGCCGGTGATGCTGTCCACGTTGCTCACTATGTCGGGCACCTGACCGCCCATAATCGCCGTCAGTTGGCGGCTGCTGCGCTCCAGATTGGCTGTAATGGCATCAAGGCGGTCAATCGACTTCACAAGAGCCGGATTGCCTACCACCTTGTTGAGACTGGTGAGGACACTGTCGATTTTTGGCATTATGGCTGCCACACTCGGAAGCAGCTCTTTGCTCACGTTGTCCATAAGTCCGGCTGCATTGCGCCCCGCAATCTCAGCACCCACCTCGTAGTATTGCGTGTTCTTTGCAAGCGAAAGCTCTATTTGCGCTGTGCCAAGCACATCGCTCTTGATGATAACCTCCGAGTTTACGGGAATCTTGAGTTCCTTGTCGAGGCTGAGCAGCACTCGCAGGTTACCGGTGTCGTAGTCGTAGATGATTTCCCGCACCAGTCCCACCTGGTAGCCGTTGATTGTCACAGGTGCGGAATCAGTGAGCCCGTCTACGGCATCAAAATGGGCATAATAGAAATTCACCGGGGTAAACAGATTTATCCCCTTCAGATAGTTGAGGCCCCAGTACAGGCACGCCAGGCTCACCAGCACGGTGACGGCAATTTTCACTTCCTTTGAAAAAAACTTCTTCATTTCTTATTTTTCGAGTCTCGTTTGTTATTCTAATTGTTTGCTGTCAGCCTCCTGCTGCCTTTGGCTTCATTCGGCTACATTATTCGTTCTCCATTCTTGAAGGCTACTATAAATGCCTGCTTGAATAGCGGACGCACCTTCTCCTTTAGTATCTTGAGTGCATCTTTCTCACTCCGGGCCTCTCCGTAGGTGTACTTCCACAATCCTTTGTCGCGGTAACATTCCACACCTTTCAGACCCTTGAACTCTGCCGAGCCATCACTCAGCTTCCTGCTGCTGGTGAGAAACTGCACCTTGTAGACCGTCGCCCCGGCGACGCTGTTCGCAGGCTTGAGCTCCTGCACAGTCTCTGCTCCTTCAGCTTCGCTGCTGCGCTTGGCATTGGTGTCCTTGTCCGGCTTCCCTACCCTGCTTTTTTTCGCAACCTTGCCTCCGGCATTCAAGCCGTCAAGGTACTTCTCAAAAGCATTGTAGAGAGCATTTGCCATCTTCTTCTTGCCGCTCTGCGAAGTGAGGAAATTCTCTTCCGTAGGGTTGCAAATGAAGTCAAGCTCCACAAGCACTGCCGGCATACTCGTGCGTGCCAGCACCAGAAATCCTGCCTGCCTCACGCCATTGTCGGTTCGCCCTGCTGTGCGCACAAATTCGCGCTGCACCATCGTAGCAAAGTTCACGCTCTGCTCCATGTGTATATTCTGGCTCAGCTCAAACATTATGTACGACTCCGTACTCGCAGGGTCAAAGCCCTGGTATGTTGTGCTATAGTCATCTTCAAGCGAAATCACCGAATTTTCGCGCTTCGCCACCTCAAGGTTCTCCTCACTGCGGTGAAGTCCGAGCGTGTAGGTCGCACTGCCGTGTATCGTCTTGCGGTTCTTCGCCTTCTTGGCAATCGAATTTGTGTGTATCGACACAAACAAGTCGCCATTCCTTTTGTTGGCTATGTCGCAACGCTCCTGGAGTGTGAGATACACATCTTTGTCGCGTGTGAACACCACGTCTACACCATCAAGATTACGCTTCACCAGCTCTCCAAACTCAAGAGCCACTGCCAGATTGATATTCTTCTCATAGCTGTGCACTCCAAGAGCTCCCTTGTCGCGCCCGCCATGCCCGGCATCAATCACCAGCGTAAACGCCCAGCAAGTTTGCGCCATCAGCATTGCTGCCAGTGCAGAAACTATATGTAGCACATGGTGTCGAATCATCTAAGCGTTCTTTTATACTTTCAAATTGCAAAATTAGCAAATTACCCCTAATTTGAATCAACAAATTCTCATTTTTCACATTATATCCACCATTTTGACCAATATTTTCACCTTTTTCTGCGCACCCATTCCCATTTTACCCAATTCATAAAATCCATTACGCCTCCAATTTACACCCGACTCGCAATAAAATCCATTATTCCATCTCTTTTTCTTTTGCCCTTTTATGTTTTTTTTCAGGGTTTATGTGTAATTTTGTGGCTGTACTGAAAATTTTTCTTTTTTAAGCTGAATCTTATTATGGGTAATCACAAAATCTACGGCCTGATTGGCTTCCCGCTCGTTCATAGCTTCTCACGAAACTACTTCAACCAGAAATTTGAGGCTGAAGGCATCGATGCTGAATACCTCAACTTCGAAATCGACGACATAGGAAAAATAATGGAGGTTCTCAGCCAATACAATCAGCTCGCCGGACTCAATGTGACTATCCCATACAAGGAGCAAGTAAAACCCTATCTCGACGAAATCGATGACGATGCAGCCCAAATCGGTGCCGTCAACGTGATTAAGATTATCTACAACGGCGACGACATTAAGCTTAAAGGCTACAACAGCGATGTTGTCGGCTTCTGCGACTCACTGAAGCCCTTGCTCCTGCCGCACCACACAAGTGCGCTTATTCTCGGCACAGGCGGTGCTGCAAAGGCTGTGGCTCACGGATTGCGCAAACTTGGCATCGTACCTCAATTTGTATCGCGCCGAAAGTCGGCTGAAACGTTCACCTACGAGGAACTGACTCGCTCTATCATCGCCGAGCACACGGTGATTGTCAACACCACTCCGCTGGGAATGTATCCCCACACGGACGAGTGCCCCGACATCCCTTACCGATTCATCTCGAAACGCCACATCTGCTACGACCTTATCTACAACCCCGACGAAACACTCTTCCTGAAAAATGCCCGCGAGCAGGGGGCTGTTACCAAAAACGGTCTTGAAATGCTTCTTCTCCAAGCTTTCAAGTCCTACGAAATATGGAACAGTTGACGCGCCTGTGAAGCCACACCTTTAGCCTCTCTTGCCATGCTTCACCGAGTCCCGCTGCTGCGCTGTCTGCTGCCTCTCGCCATTGGCATATTTATTGCCGACAGTGTGGCGATGCCTTTGTGGACTGTAGTGGCATTGCTGTGCACTGTGCTTGCAGCCTTGCTATTCGCCGAATGGTTTGTGTCAAGGTCGCCAAAGCGTGCAATGCACTTGTCTTTCCTCCCCACGTCACTCCTACTGCTACTGTGTACACTCGTTGGCGCTCTGTCTGTCTCCATTCACCGCCCTGCTTCAGTTGCTGCGCAGTCATTGTCCGACAAGCCTGCAACTTGCCGCATTGAGCGTATCACCGACCGCGAATCGTCCACCGAACTGATTGCTAAAGAAACTGCCTCGGGCGTTCTGCTGCAAATCTTCCTCGACCACAAGAACTACAGCCTCACCGAAGGCGACGTAATCACTTTCTCCGCACGTTTCCATGAAATTGCCAATCTTGGCAACCCTGAGGAATTCGACTACCGCACTTTCATGATGCGTCGCGGATGCACTCTGTCGACATCTCTCGGCAGCGACGAATACCGCACTATCCGCCACACCGACGATTTCAACACCCTATCGCTCCACGCACGCCGCCGGCTTGTCAATCTCGTAATCAATTCCTCCCTCTCGGTCCATGCCAAGCGACTTGTGTGCACTGCCGTTCTTGGCGATGCCTCGTTTGCCGACTCCACCACGCGCAATGCCTTTTCACGGGCAGGAATAGCACACATGCTCGCAATAAGCGGATTGCACACCGGCATAATCCTCGCACTGCTCACTCTACTTCTGCGTCCGCTCGATTTCATGCGACTTCGCAAAGTGCGTTGGCTTGTCACCGTGATAGCATTGTTTTCCTATATCTTCGTCACGGGAATGTCGGCATCGGCTGTGCGTGCAGCTATTATGGCTGCCACGGCAATTGCCGCCTTGGCATGGCAGCGCGATGGCAGTCCGCTCATTTCGCTATGCCTTGCCGCTATACTCATTCTCGTCTTCACGCCAATAGCACTTTTCGACGTCGGGTTTCAATTGAGTTTTGCCGCTGTCACAGCTATTCTCCTTCTTGCTGCAAGGCTGAATGTGATGTCGCAGCGTCGCCGCATCGCCTTCACGGTGATTTCATGGATTCTCGCCACACTCATAGCCAATCTTGGCTGTGCTCTCCTTTCAGCGCACTATTTCCACACACTGCCGCTCCTCTCCATTCTCTCCAATCTCATTGTGATTCCCATTCTGCCACTGTTTGTGGCAATTGCTCTTGCCGCAATTCTCTGCCTCTCATTTGGGATAGAATTAATCGAGCTGCACACTCTGCTCGAATGGCTCACGTCATTCATCAATGGCACTGCCCACGCCGCTTCGCATCTGCCGTTTGCCTACATCGACAACATTCACATCTCCATGCCGGTCATCGTCATCTACTACGCTGCATTTGCACTCGCTGTTTCATTCATCTACAGTCGCCGCATTCGCGATGCAATAGGGTTTCTCACCGTCGGCACTGTGCTGGTTATGTGGATTGCCATTGAGGCGGCAATGGTGCCACGCAGCGGACTGTTTATTCTCAACAGCCACAACTCCACTCCCCTGCTCTATTTCTCAGGCGGCAATGGGCAACTGTGGTGTGCCGACCGCGAATGGACTCCCGACGAGTTCACCGATGCATTCCAGGGTCTGCTAGCGAAATACCGCATCAACCACATCACAATTGCCGTCAATCCCCCGGAGTCGGCGGCAGTGATGTGCCACAGGCGCATAGTGATGGCTGCTTCCACGTCAATGCGCTACCAGAGGGCTGCAAAGCCCGTTCGCTGCGACTATCTGGTTGTCACCAACCGTTACTATGGAAATATTTCCGATTTGCTTCACACCTACGAGCCTTCAATGATAGTGCTCTCAGGTGCGCTATTCGACAACTGCCGTGACCGATACGCAGTCGAACTCGCTTCACTTCCCCGGTCAATTCGTGTTCACGACATAGCCACTTCGGGTGCAGTCGTTGTGCAGTGAGTGGTTCAAAGCCCTTTCACCCTTCCGGCTCCCACTAATCCCTTGCGGTAATATGCCTCATCAAGATTGCTGATTATCACTCCGCGGCTCGTCGATGCGTGTGCAAAATTTCCGTCACTCAAGTATATCCCCACATGGTTTATTCGTTTCGACTTGTTAAAGGCAAAAAACACCAAGTCGCCCTCTCTGAGTTCCTTCTCCCTTATCCGGCTGCACTCCTTGCTGTAGATGTCGGCTGAGTTGTGCGTCAAGACCTTGCCGTACACGTTCTTGTACACCTCCATAACAAGCCCCGAGCAGTCAGTGCCCTTGCGCGAATGTCCTCCATATCGGTATGGCACGCCAATCCACGTCTGCACCTCACGATAGCGGCGCGACTTGCCCGATTTCTTGGGTTTCTGTTTCTTGCGAGTATGGTCTACATACGCAGG
>CAMFSS010000102.1 GCA_945983195.1 uncultured Prevotellaceae bacterium
AAGAATGGTTCAGCCTCATCGGTGCATCGGTTGACCAAATCGCCTGTGAAGCAAATAAGGTCGGGTGACAGTGAATTTATAGAGTCAACAACGATTGAAGCAAATGTGGTGTCGGTGCCGTAAGAGCCAAGGTGAAAGTCGGAAAACTGGGCAATGGTGTAACCGTCGAATTGTACAGGCAGGTTGGAGAACTCCATTTCCACTCGTTTCACCTCGATTTGGCAACGTGTGAAAAGCGCACCCCACCATAATGCCAAGAATGTGACAATCGCAACAATTGCAGATATCACAAGTCCATACTTTGCCTTTTTCCCTCGTATTTTTCCCACAATCCACATCGCGCCCTGTGTGACCAATGCCAAATACTTTGGTATGTAGAATGATGTGTATGTGAAAAGCATCCACATTATGGCGCATAGACCATCATTGTCGATTGACCGGCGAGGCATGGCAATTGCCACAACAACCAGCAACAATAGCAGCACTGACAACGCCAAGTGTGCATACTTAATCCAGCCAGACTTCAATGCCTTCTTTAATTTGGCAAAAACAAGCGCGTCAATAGCAACATTGAATACTATTGCCAATATTATGGGAATGAGCTGCAACCGCATTTCGTAGGCAAATGATTGGTGGGAGAAATAACGTCAGTGCACAATCCTACTTAAGTTCGGCAACAGCAGCCAAATGATTCCGCAAAGGATTGGAGTACATTGTGAAAATCATGCGGCGCATATATTCGATATCATTGCTGTCGACCGGAATGTCAACTTTTGCAAGCTGATTCTCTACATATTCGAAGAATGAATCTTTTTCCTCGGATGTGTATTTATCGGCAAAACGGATACCACCTTCCACAACATCGTATGAAATGTAATTGCAGGGATAGAACCTGTAATTCAGATGGATTGAACGGTCGATAATGTGGCAGATAGTGCGTACAAGTTCGTTCTTGTCGATGTCGCCGGGGATCTTGTCAAGTTCCTCGTTGATGCACTTTGTGAACGTGAAATGAACATGTCCCTTGTATTGAAGCAAACCGGTTTCCATGCTGAAAAGGTCATCGCGCTGCGACTTCTTGAAATTGGGATCTTTGCTCTTGAGCAAGAATTCCTTAGCTTTCAGATAGTCATTGGGGTCGTATTCGTAACTGATTGAAACAGGCATGAGATTAAGCTCCTTGAGGCTGTTTATGATATTTCTTCCACCGCCAAGAGCAAGCATTTTTATTAGGCTCTCCTGGGTGCGGTCGTTGCTGTCCTTGCAACGCCCCTCACGCTGTGCAATCCATATCGACTGTTTCTTCTGAGTAAGAGTAAAGTGAATGTAGCCTGACAATTGCTGGGCAGCCTCAAAGGTCTGCCGTTTGCTCATGTCACGCTTAACAATGAAACTGCGATTGAGTCGTACAAGCGATGATATCCAATCGTAAATAAGGAGGTTATTGCCAATAGCTACCTCGGTGGTGGGCTTGTTTTGGCGAATAAGGTTTATATTCAAGAAAGAGGCATCAAGCACAATATCACGATGATTCGTGATGAACACATTTGACACATTATCATCAATCATCTCAATTCCACTGCATGAAACGCCGGCAGTAGTCTTGTGTTCGAGCATTTCAAGGAATGGATGCATGATTCCGATCTGGAAATCGCGCTTGTTGTTTATTTTAAGAAGTTGTTGGCAGAATTGGTCATAGTCAACATTGGGCATAACGTAAGTAACGGCATGCTTGAAGCCAGGTTCTTCTACCAGTTTTGCCATTTCGCTGTGAAATACATTGTCGCTGAATGGGCAAATATCTGAAAATTCTTCTGGAACTTTTATTTCATTACAATCCATATAACGTCGATTAGTTATACATAGTTTTTTCAAAGTTAATATAAAAAGTTGGAATAGGAAAGGTTTTTTGTAAAAATATTTTATTCGCTTACGCAGTCAGTGGCTGATATGTAGGCTTCCCATTTTTCGATAAGTTGTTGCATATCATTCGGAATAGGGCTGTCGAAGTCCATCTGTTTGCGTGTGCGCGGGTGAATGAACCCAAGTGTTTTGGCATGGAGCGCTTGTCGTGGGCATATACTGAAACAATTGCGTATGAATTGCATGTATTTTCCTGAATTAACGCCACGGAGTATCACGTCGCCACCGTATCGCTCATCATTGAAAAGCGGGTGACCTATATGCTTCATGTGAACACGGATTTGGTGTGTACGTCCGGTTTCGAGCTGACATTGTACGAGAGCCACATGGCGAAGGTTCTCTATTGTGTGCCAATGCGTAACGGCGTGCTTCCCAATTCCGCTGTCTTCAGGGAAAACTGCCATCTGAAGACGGTCCTTAGGATTGCGAGCAATGTTACCAACAATTGTGCCATCGGTGGATTCCATTTCGCCCCAAACCAATGCAACATATTGTCGCTTAGTCGTTTTGTTGAAGAATTGCTTGCCAAGAGCAGTCTTTGCATCAGGCGTTTTAGCAATGACAAGCAGTCCCGAAGTGTCTTTGTCGATACGGTGAACAAGCCCCATGCGAGGATCGTTGACATCATACTCTGGATTGTCCTTGAAGTGATAGGCAAGTGCATTGACAAGAGTGCCTGAGTAGTTGCCGTGCCCCGGGTGTACTACAAGTCCAGCCGGCTTGTTGACTACCAAAAGGTCGTCATCTTCATATACGATATCGAGCGGAATATCTTCAGGAATTATTTCATTCTCATATTTTGGGCGGTCCATTACCACACGAATGTCATCGAGGGGCTTTACGCGGTAGTTTGATTTAACCGGTCGTCCATTTACGATAATGCAGTCAGCCTCGGCTGCCTGCTGGATACGATTACGTGAAGTGCCAAATATTCGCGTAACGAGATACTTGTCGATTCTCAATAGAGCCTGCCCTTTGTCGGCAATGAAGTGATGGTGTTCCCAGAGTTCTCGTTCACCGTCGATATAGTCAGGTTGGTAGATATCTTCGTTTTCAATTGAGTTGTTGTCAAATTCGTCCATAGATATTTGCAAAGAAGTTTGCACTTTCGAATGAAAGCATCAATTGGTGACTAAAATGGAAATGCTTTGAAATGAAAGACGCGATGTGAGTTGGGCTAAAAGTCGAGAGTAAACTCATCGGTGTTGACAGCCTCAATAGAGTCTTCAGCGACTTGCGGTTCCTCACCATCGCCTACGGTGAGGTTGATTCGGGCTGATAACGGCAGTTTAGTACCCGATGTTATAGTCCGACCATCGGCTGTTATACTCAATATCAAGTCTTTATAAGGCGATTGCACGCGTGTAATAGTAACATTGCGGAATCCCAAGCCGATGAGTGTGGATTCTCCTTGTCGAACCGACATATCGTTAAGATTTGGCAGTGCAACCAAACGCGGACTTGATGCATTCACGCTGAGATAGATAGTGCGGAGTGATTTTGCCTCGGCACCAGCCTTGGGGTCTTGTTCGATAACCGAGCCAAGGGGGAAATTCTCGTTATAAGTTGAGTCGGTAATTTCGCATCTGAATCCGGCACTCTCAATGCTCGCTACGGCCTCTTTCACCTGAAGCCGCTTGACATCGGGAACTGATTTGTATTTGCCATGCTCGGTGAAAATGTTCAGCCAAAGCATTGCCAGCGAACACAAGATTAACGTGGCAATGCAGATTGCCAGTAGATTGACTATAATGGGGTGCTCCTTGAAAAAGCTGAGTTTGTCGTTATTATTTTCCACGATTGAAATTTTTGTTTTTGCAAAAGTACACTTTTTTTTGTTCAAATCCCCCACACAAACCTAAAAATGTCGTTTTTATTTGCATCGGAACTCTCCATAACGGTATCATGGTTTAGAAATAAATTGACTCGTTTTATAAAAAAAGACCGGGTTGGCAGTGTCGGAAGCACTGTCAACCCGATTTTAACTATAGCAAGTCAGCTATATTAGAAGCTGAAGCTCATACCAAGACCTAAATTGAATTTTGCAGCATCAACCGGAATAATCTGCTTGCTGTATTTTGCAAGAAGGTAGTCACCACCGATGAAGAAATTGAATGCCTTGGGGTGGAAGTTGATGACAGCTCCGAGAGAGCTGTGAACGTTTGACCATGAGCCGTTGATTGCAGCATTGAACCAGCGTGCCGGGCGGAAATTGGCAGATGCCATAACTTCAGTCCACGTCTGAGGTGCTCCAAGTCGCATCGACGCAAGCAAACCGAATGAAATACGGTTGCGGAGAATGCCGTATTCACCGGCAGCTCTAATGGTGGAATAGAGTGATGTAGTCTTTCCTTTCTTGCCGTCGTCGTGGTACTTTACGAGTCCTTTAAGGTTTTGCCAAACCTCATCGGCTGCATCGTCGAATTTGTTGGAACCATCAGGCTCATCTTCGATTGCAATGTTGTCGAAGCCTTCGAACTTGAAAGTGTCGTACTTATTGGTTGCGTAGGAGCAGTCCTTCCAAGAGATAAATCCAAGGTCAGTAACAGCCAGTGATACAGTGGCGTTTTCATTGATTTTGTAGGCAGCTCCAAGGTCGACTGCACCACCAATGCCGGCAACACCGAAATTGTCGAAATCGACATCGGTAATTTCACCGGTGGCGTCGGATAAGAGATTCATACCCTTGCTTGCAATGAGCGAGCTTTTCTGCTTTATCATCCAGCTGTTATCCGACATGCTAATTCTCACATCATCGGCGTGTGCTTCAGCGTAGGCAGCACCCACAAGTACCTTCAATTTGGCACCAATTTTAAGTTTCTTGTTGATTTGGTGTGCGTGACCAAGAGCAAACTCCACATAGTTCATCGACTTAGCAGCCACGTCGGAGAAGTCGTATTCGGTTGTTGCCGATTCGCTTTGTCCATTCTTCAGGAACTCAAAAAGAGTTTTTGGAAGATATAGACCGGTCATACTGCGCACTGAAATGCCGATAGTATTGACACCCTTAAAGCCCTTGAAGCCTACAGTAAGTATGTTCAAGTCGACATTGGCTTCAAACATATTGTTTTTCTTGAATTTCGACAAAGCATCTTGGCTTGAAATGCTTTCGTGCATAAATGTTACCATTTCATTGCCACGAGGTCTCATCACCGCTTCAAGACCGATGTTGGAGTTCACGTGAATGTTGATACCGCCCAATGCAGGGAAAGTGACAAATCCACTACTGTCGGGGGCAAAAGCAGGGTTCAGAGTGTGGCGTTGGTTATTACCGTCGAGAAAGTAAAGAGAGTGCAAAGTTTGAGCACTGACCGGCATTGCAGCAGCCACAATTGCTGCAACAAATATAGCTTTTTTCAGAATATTCATAGTTGTAGCGATTTATAAAGTTACTTTTATTCCGTTAGGAATCTTTGCAATAATGTCTTTTACGAGGATATACTGATTTGAACGCAGGTTTACGTTGCTACCTACGTTGTCGGCATTGATGGTGTATTCGATTCGGTCGAGGCGCTTGAAATAGCCATCTTTCACTTGTGTGAGTTTGATCACGATGGGTGAATTGCTCACATCACCTGAAGCCTCACCATTAATAATGAATTTTTGCAAATCTACCTTTATTCCATCGTCGATAGGCTGACCGGCTGTGTCGAACAGCTTGACACCGGCTTTCATGGTGACAGGAATATCAGTTTCAGCAGTAGCTTCGACTACAATTTCCTTTGTGTCGACTTTGTCGAGAACGTCAAAGAGGTCATCGGCAAGTTCGTCGATATCGTCGATATACTCAATCTGCATCTTAGAGAATGAGAAAGGAATGGCAACGTCATATTTTGCATCGATGGTGTACTCTTTGCCAAGATCCACAGTCTGGGTGTGGGTTGAGCTTGACAGACTGATGTCGTTGGGCGAATTGATTTCAAACTTGTCGGGAATAAACTCGAACAATTTTGGAAGGTCTTCAACAACCACGTCAGCACCCTGCTTGTTGCTTATGAGGATATTGTTGATGCCCGGTTTTGCATTGATTCCGACAATTACGTTGTCTGATTTCATTCCATCGTTTTTCAGCGACTGGAAACCGAGCGACAAATTCCATGGAATGTCGATGGGGTTATTGAGCGTGAGCCGGAAGTTAACCTCATTTGGTGTGAATGATGATGAACCGTTCTTCAAGAAATCGGGGATATCGTTGATTTCAATTGTTTCATTGATGTTAGCATCAGTGTGGAACACGCCTGATACGTTCTTTACAAATACATCTCCAGGAGAGGTGTATTCAAAACCGATTGCAACCGATGATACTTGAGGTATGCCACTCACTTCCACCTCAATGTCGGCAGAAATAGAAAGTTTCTCGTTGATTGACAAACTCTTCGAGCCTTGTTCGCCGGTTATGTATGTGCTTTGCAAATCATCCGGGATATCTGCATAATCGAAAGGAATGTTGATGGTGAATGTCTTATTTTCGGCATTAAGGACAATATCACCTTGTTTGAGTTCGCTTCCGCCACCTTTAAGACCGAGATTAAGAATCTTCGGGAACTTGATTGTAAAATCGCGGAGCGTAATGCGGTCAATTCCCGTAGGCCAATTGCCCGATACAACGAGCTTGAGCGATGTGTTGGCATTGCCTAAAGAAGCCCGATAGAACTTATCGACTTCCTTTGGGAGCGAAGCTTTAACGTTGTAAGGCTCCGACTCCACAGAAAGCACTCCGGCATCAATTAGCGTAGACTTCAACTGTGGAATACCCGAAATATGGGGAATGGAAATGTTGAAGGAGCCGATTGAAGGCGTGATGTTGAATGACACTGTGTTGAGATTAACGATCGATGAAGTAGAGCCACTCGAAACAACTTCATAGACTGAAAATTCCCCCGGGAGGATTGTGCACTACTCCTTGAGGATACTACTGGTGGCAAAGGTAATAATAATTAATCACATTTCTATATTTATTTTAATTTATCTTTCATAAAATAATTGAATTATGGACCGGATAAAGGTTAAAAAAGTGAAACTAAGCATTATGATTTTAATCAAATGCGATTTTTTTGTGATTTATTTATGACAAATTAATGTTATTTTTGTAACCTAAATAGGCACAGAATTAAACTTTTTTTCTACTTTTGTATCTAATAAGAAAATTGACAAACAACAAACTCTTTAAGAATATGAGACACAGTCTGTTAATATTTGCCGTAATTTCAGGTTTGCTTTTTACAGATTCAGTAAAAGCACAGGATTTCGATGATATTTACTTCGACAGCTCGAAGAGTGCCAAGAAAGATAAAAAGCAGCCAATAGTAGTAGAAGAAGTCGC
>CAMFSS010000103.1 GCA_945983195.1 uncultured Prevotellaceae bacterium
TCTCAAAATCCTGAATGCCAATAGGACATTCTTTCAACTGCTTCTTCTCCATAGTCGTAGGGGTTTTGCTTTGTTTTACAAAATTAGCGCAAGGTGAGTGAAAAACAAAATAAAAAACTTGTTTTTTAATTTGTTCTTCCGAGCCGCAGCCTAATTTATCTAAAATTACAACAAAGCTCGCCTGATTGTTTTTTCCTGAGTGGGGTTATTGCGGGAGGGTGCCGGTGAGGCTGATGGGGGTGTTGTGGAATGGGTCGAGTATTCGATCGACCAATATGGCCCAGTGTCCGCGTGTCATGACGGAACCATCGTTGGTGTCCTCTTCGCCCAACTCGCGGAATGCTTTCAGACTTTCATTAACCACTTCAGAGGTGTCTTGTCCTGCGATGGAGGCTATGATCATGGCTGCTGTTTCTAACGTCACCGGTGAATCGCTACGTTCCACAGCCTTCTTGTAGTCATTCGAGTTGAGACACTCAGGATAAAACTCGGCAAGTCCCTCAAGGTCTGCGCCAATCAGCTTTTCATCGGCACGAAGCCACGTCTGGGTGCTCCAGCCAACGTTGCGCCCTTCGGCACGCAGTATGCCAGTGGTGCCTATGCGCTGGAATGCCTTAAACCGAGGGTCATTCACCGTGACATCAAGATAGGGCTGAAGATAGCCTCCGGCATTGAGAACGGCATCTTGTACGTCACGGACAGGCACATTCCGCACCTCGCAACTATCCTTCAGAGCCAGTGCGGCAAGTGCGCCTGCGGCTTGACCAATCTGCATCACTACCGGCTGAAGCCGCGTGGTGCCGTTCACGATGTTCGACACCGAAATCGACTTTTCAGCCACAATCAGCCCGTCCACATCCTGCGGAATCATCACCCCGAGCGGCACTCCAAATGAAGGCACCGGGTGGATATATAGGTTTGGCAGCTCCTCGTCACCGGTGTAGCGAGTGTGGTGATGGTCTACCGGGTAGTCGCCAACGGCAATTGAAGTGCGATAGAGCTTCTGGCTTTGTTCGTAGGGGTTGGTGATATGGTTGAGGCCGAAGCGCACCACACCGTGTATGCGTCGCGACTCTCTGTGGTAGGGAATCATCGGTAGCCGGTCGGCAGTCGGGAACTCATTGTCGGCAAGTCCCAGCGTGTTGTAGCCCAATTCTTTCTGTATGAAGTAGATAAAGCGCATAGTGTGGGCTTTAGCTTCCTCAAGAGCTTTCGCACGCTCATCGGGAGTCATTTCAATGATATTCACATAGTAATCATTGCCCTCGATTGGCCAGTTGATCATGTATTTGCCGCCTGGCAGACGACCGTAGCCAATCATCATGTCGGGGCTCCACACGCGGTCGGGCTCTTTGGGATTCACGCACCGCTCATTTTGGCAACAGCAGGCGAAGGTGGCAGGGTCATACCCCTCCGGCTCCGGAATAGTCACATCAGTGCCGTAATCCTTGAGAACTGCAACGTAAGTCAGGTCTTGCACGATTCCGTTGGAATGTTCGGGAGCAACATCCTCGCGGGTATCAGCGCGGCTCTCCATGCCGATGTCGTATTTCACTCCGCACATCTTCGCCACATCGCCAAGTTCGGTAGCGTCGATGACTAAACGGGCCTTTATCACGCGGTTATCTTCGCCATCGGTGGCAACGGTGGCAATCCAGCAGTCACCGTCGCGGCGCAGTGTGAGCAGCCTTGTCGAGTGCCACACTGTGAGGCTTTTCTCTGCCGATACCATGTCATTGAATATCTCATTTCCCACCTTCGGCTCAAAAAGTACATTGCTCACCCAGCCGGTCTTGAGCGAGTCGATTCCGCCATAGTGTGCAGCGAGACGTGAGCGGAATTCACCCCACAGCCCGGCAGGCAGATTGTAGTTGCCGTCGACAGCACTCACTCCGGCAGCGGTCAACATTCCACCGAGCCAAGGAGTTTCCTCCAAAATTAGGGCTTTTGCGCCCATTCGGGCAGACTGAATACCGGCAGTGACACCACTGGTGCCGCCACCTACGACAAGAATATCCGTTTCGGCATCGAATTGTTTCGAACAAGAGGCCGCAATGAGCATAATGAGTGCGGCAATAATCTGAGCAAAAGTTTTTTCCATTGTGTATTGTTTTTGATTATGCAAAGATAGACTTTTTTTGCTGAAATTGCAGCGTGGCGTTGTATTATTTGGAGAAATGTTGTAATTTTGGTCGATTAAACTGAAAATATGCAGAAAATGGCAAAAATTGATGACATTCAAGATGAGATAATTGATGAATTTAGCGGATTCGACGACTGGATGGACCGCTATGCCTACATCATTGAGCTGGGAAATGCCCTTGAGCCGCTCGATGAGCGCTTCAAGACTCCCGAATATCTGATTGAAGGCTGCCAGAGCCGTGTGTGGATAAATGCCGAAGCCGGCGAAAACGGCACAGTGGTGTTCACAGCCGACAGCGATGCAATCATAGTGAAGGGAATAATTGCGCTGCTGCTGCGCGTACTCTCAGGACAGACACCGCACGACATACTTGCCGCCGACCTCTACTTTATCAAGGAAGTGGGACTGCAAGAGCACCTTTCGCCCACACGCAGCAACGGCTTGGTGGCAATGGTGAAGCAGATGCGCATGTATGCACTTGCCTTTGAGGCAAAGGGTGCGTGAAGTTATCACAAGGATTATTAATCTCAATTAGTTTTATATATGGACTTAATCGCAAATCTTTGGCAGACAAATCAATCGCTGATGATTCTGTTTGCGGTATTAATCATCGTAATACCATTTTTGGTGTTCTACATAGTTAAAGCCCGACGAGAACACCCGAAGGGGCTTATTCCTGCTGCGCTCGCCAATATGGGAGAGCGTTTCGGCTACTACATCATGAATGCTGTGCTTCTGCTGTTCCTTTGCTCAAAATTCGGCATTAGCGACGATGCGGCAGGCTGGATTTATGCAGTGTTCTACTTCTTGATTTATGTGCTCAGCCTCCCTGGTGGCATGATTGCCGACCGCACTCAAAAGTATAAGGGAACCATTATCTCCGGACTCGTGGTGATGGCATCGGGCTATGCGCTGCTCTCCATTCCCGTGTTCTCACAGGCTACCGGAGGCTTTTCGTGGGTGCTCATCTTCACCTGCTTTGCCCTGCTGCTCATTGCATTCGGCAACGGACTGTTCAAGGGCAACCTGCAAGCCATAGTGGGCCAGATGTACGACAACTTCGAGGCCGAGGCTGCCAAGAAAGGACCTGAGGCTCTTGAAGAGGCAAAGTCGAAGCGCGACTCCGGCTTCCAGATTTTCTATGTGTTCATCAACATTGGCGGTGTGATTGCACCGTTTGTGGCACCACTGCTCCGCCAGTTCTGGCTGAAGGCTCACGACCTTGCCTACAACTCCGACCTTCCACGCCTTTGCCACCTCTTCAACGACAATCCTAACATGAGCGCCACCGACATGGCCAACCTCACCAAACTTGCACAGGAAGTGGGTCATACCGGGGCTGTCGATTCTGCGTTCACTACACAGTATCTTGAGATTTTCAATACCGGCGTGCACTTCTCGTTCATCGCATCGGTAGTGGCAATGCTCATTTCGCTCGCAATCTTTGTGTATGTGATGAAGAAGCTGCCTAATCCGGCAAAGAAAGTCAAAGCTGCCGACAACAAGGTCAGCGCAACTGAAGTGCAAGCCGATGCCAAGGAGATCAAGCAGCGCATGTATGCACTTTTTGCAGTGCTTGGCGTGGCAGTGTTCTTCTGGTTCTCATTCCACCAGAATGGCCAGTCACTCTCAGTGTTTGCACGCGACTTCGTTGCCACCGACTCGGTAGCTCCTGAAATCTGGCAGTGCATCAACCCATTCTTCGTGATAGTGCTCACACCTATCATCATGTGGATTTTCGGCTCTATGGCAGCACGCGGCAAGGAGATATCTACACCGCGCAAGATTGCGCTGGGTATGTTCATATCGGCTTGTGCCTACATATTCCTGGTGATTGTGGCAGCAGCCTACAACTATCCTTCGGGCACTGAATTCAAGGCACTCGACGATGCTGTGAAGATGTCGATGAAATCGAGCCCTTACGTGCTCATTCTCACCTACTTCTTCCTCACTGTGGCTGAGCTGTTCATCTCGCCGCTCGGACTGTCGTTTGTGTCGAAAGTAGCACCCAAGCACCTTCAGGGCATCTGCCAGGGATTGTGGCTCACCGCCACTGCAATCGGCAACCTCTTTATCGCACTCGGCGTGACAATGCTCAATGTGCTTCCCTCGCAGTGGATGTGCTGGTCGGTATTTGCCGGCTTCTGCCTCATATCCATGGGCGTGATGCTCGGTATGGTGAAGTGGCTTGAGCGCGTCACCAAATGATGACATTTAAGAAAATATTATCCTCAGAATAACAAATCACACATCAGGCGAGCGGCAGTGAGCCGGCTCGCCTGATTTTTCATTCAATACTGACTATGAATTTTATTGAAGTAAGGAATGTGGTGAATCAATATTCCGGTCACCGCGCACTCGACGACGTGAGCCTCACCGTGCCGCAGGGGTGCGTGTACGGCTTGCTGGGACCCAATGGAGCCGGAAAGACCTCGCTCATACGCATTCTCAACCGCATCGCTGCCCCCGACAGTGGCGAGGTGCTTTTCTGCGGCAAGCCGCAATCGGCTGCCGATGTGTGCAATATAGGTTACCTTCCCGAAGAACGCGGACTCTACAAAAAGATGAAGGTGGCAGAGCAGATTGTGTATCTCGGACGCCTCAAAGGCATGACCCGCAGCGATGCTATTACGGCTACCGACGAGTGGTTGCGGCGTTTCGAACTGACCGAGTGGCGCAACAAGAAGATTGAGGCTCTCTCGAAGGGAATGGCTCAGAAGGTGCAGTTTATATCCACCGTGATTCACCGCCCCCAACTGCTCATCTTTGATGAGCCGTTCTCAGGCTTCGACCCGGTCAACGCCAACCAGTTGAAGCGCGAGATTCTGCGCCTGAAAGAGGAGGGAGCAACCATACTCTTCTCCACACACAATATGGCCTCGGTAGAGGAAGTGTGTGAGCGAATCACCCTCATCAACCATGCCAAGGTGGTGCTTGAAGGTGATGTGATTGACGTGCGCCGACGCTACAGCAAGCACCTCTACGACATTGAGCTTGCCGGTCCAGCCCCATTGGCACCTGTCGAAGGGCTCTACACGGTTGAGGCGTGTGCTGCCAACAAGATGGGCGGCATACACGCAGAGATACGGCTCTGTGAGGGCGTTGCCACCCGCGATGCCATTGCTCACATCAATTCGTGCCATGACCTGGTGGGATTTTCAGAGAAGCTGCCCACCATGAACGAAGTATTCATTGAAACAGTGCAACGAAAGGAGGACGCAACGATATGAACCCAACCAACAACCATAGCCGCCTGTCGCTGATTATACAGCGCGAATACATGTCGATTGTAGGGCGCAAGTCGTTTATTGTGATGACTATACTTATTCCGTTGATAAGTGTGGCTTGTTTTGCCCTGCCGGGCGTTCTCATGTATTTCAATACAGGTGACCGGCAGACGGTGGCAGTAGTCGATGAAACGCACCGCCTGTTTTCAGCACTTGAGAACAATGATGACTATCAATTCCAGGACATAACATCGGTAGGGGCGAAGAACGTGCACGATTTCTACACCAATGCCGAGAACGTGTATGCCGTACTGGTGATTCCGGCCAACGTCGACAGCGTGCCGCGTGTGAGCATCTATTCCAACAATGCTGTAAAAAATTCGCTTTCTTCGCACGTGGAAGACTGCCTGCGCACGGCGCTCAGCGATGAGCGCGTGCTGTCGTATGGCGTGCCGGGCTTGCAGCAGATGATTGACAATTGCCGCGTGAATGTGGCGGTCGACAGTGTGAAGTGGACCGAAGAGGGTACCGAAGAGCGTTCGTCGGCAACATTTGCCAGCATTCTCGGAATGGTGCTTTCGATGCTCACCTATATGTTTGTGCTAATGTATGGCGCAATGATTATGAGCAGTGTGATTGAGGAGAAGACCAACCGCATAGTCGAGGTTATTGTCAGCAGTTGCCGCCCGATTGAGCTAATGCTCGGCAAGATAATCGGTGTAGGGCTGGTAGGTATCACTCAGATAGCCATTTGGGCAGTGTTCCTCGGCATAGGCGGAACGGCATTCAGCATGGCATTTGGACTTTCGGAGCTTGGCAATGCTGCCGGTGCGGCTGGTGCTGCAACTGATGCTTCGTCGGCCGTTGCAGCCCTTGCCAGCGACAGCGAAATAGGCGAAATAATCGAGATAATCCTTTCGGTGAACTATGTGCAGATTCTCACATGCTTCCTGCTCTACTTCCTCGGCGGATTCCTGCTCTATTCTTCACTCTTTGCTGCATTTGGCTCGGCTGCCGACCAGCAGAGCGACGCATCTCAGTTCACCACACCCATTATGATGATTATGGTGTTTGCATTGTGGGCGGGAATAGCGTGTGCCGAAACTCCCGACGGCAATCTGGCATTCTGGTGCTCGATGATACCGTTCACATCACCGATAGTGATGATGGTGCGTCTGCCATACGATGTGCCAATATGGGAGATTGCGGTGAGTGTGGTGGCACTCTATGGCACAGCATTCGGCATCATAGCTCTTGCTGCACGCATCTATCGCACGGGCATACTCATGTATGGCAAGAAAGTGTCGATAAAAGATGTGCTCAAATGGATCAAGTAGCGTGTGAGGTTAAATGCCGGTGGCTGAGCATATAGCCACGGCAATCGGCAAACAATCGCCCCTGTCGCAGCATAGTGTGTGGCAGGGGCGTTTTATGTGTGGTCGCTGTTGCTTATATGTCTTGTGAGTGCTCCTGCTTTTCGGGCTTGTGGCGCAGAGTGCGTATTTCGCGTGCGAGGAACTTGTTGAAAGAGAATGGCAGCACCGACAGCACTGCCGACACAAGAGCGGCAATTAGCAGATAGTAGCCAATCTGGAATCCGAATCCCAGTGACTTGATGGCATAGAACTGCGGCATTTCAATGTGAATGAAATCGCGTGCGTCGATGTAGAAATATAGCCCGGCACAGATGCAGGCAGCCACCGCCAGCCCCCAGTAGCGGTTTTTCATGCAGTTGATGGCAATTGCACCGAATCCCACGGCGAATGGGAGTAGCGCAAACAGCTCGTTCATGAGGCTCTCGGCATTCGATATGGTTTCGGCGGTATATTTCAGGCCGCTCCAGCCGCCATCGAGTGCTACGTC
>CAMFSS010000104.1 GCA_945983195.1 uncultured Prevotellaceae bacterium
TTGATTACGGGTAAAATGGCACCGGATTCTTGTAGCCTGCAACGTGGCGGTTGAGGAGGGAGTACGGTGGAAAAGTGGGGGAGAGGGGGCTGTGGAGGCGATTTGTCCGGTTTTTTTCCTATTCTGTCCGATTTATGCTTGCGGTGGAGTGAGAATGGTGGTAATTTTGTGATTGAAAATTTACACCATTTCATAAACCAAACGACATGAAACTGAAATCAATTATTTTTGTGGCATCAATTGCCGGCACTCTTGCGATGCAAGGCGCACCGAATGCCTATAGCGGAAGCTCAAAGAGCGTAACGACAAACGAGGCATCGAGCATATATGTCGACAAGCATGGGGTGATGCGCGATGCGTCGACCCGTGAGGAGGTGGCTTTCTATGGTGTGAACTACACTTTGCCTTTCGCCCACGCCTACCGTGCCGTGAAGGCTGCCGGAGTGGAGCCTAAGGCTGCAATCGACAAAGACGTGTATCACATAGCCCGATTAGGGCTGAATGCCTACCGCATACACATCTGGGACGTGGAAATCACCGATGGAGAAGGCAACCTGAAGGAGAATGAACACCTCGACCTGCTTGACTACCTGATAGCGCGACTTGAGGAGCGTGGCATAAGGGTGATACTTACCGCACAGACCAATTTCGGCAACGGATACCCCGAACGCAACCAGCCTACCGGCGGATATTCATATAATTTCGAGAAATGCCGTATGCACGACACCGAGGAGTGCATCAAAGCCCAGGAACGGTATGCCGAGAGTCTGGTGAAGCATAAAAATCCCTACACAGGGCTTACGTATGCCGCCGACAACGGCATCATAGCCCTTGAAATCAACAACGAACCGTGCCACAGCGGCACTCCTGATGCCGCAACGCGCTACATAAACCGCATGGTGAAGGCTTTCCGCAAGGGAGGGTTTTCCAAGCCACTGCTTTATAATGTGAGCCACAATCTCACCAATCACACAGCAGCATTCTTCAAAGCCAATGTGCAGGGTACGACCTACCAGTGGTATCCCACAGGACTTGTGTCGGGGCACACCCGGCGCGGCAACTTCCTTCCCAATGTGGAAGCCTACAACATTCCGTTTTCATCGGTGAAAGGCTTCGACAAGATGGCGCGCGTGGTGTATGAATTCGACCCGGGCGACATCATCGATACCTACCTCTATCCGGCAGTGGCACGCACTTTTCGCACGGCAGGTTTCCAGTGGATTACGCAATTTGCCTACGACCCCATCGACATTGCCGACGTGAACACCGAATATCAGACGCACTACCTCAACCTTGCATACACACCCGGCAAAGCCATAGGCATGAAAATCGCCTCGCAGGTGGTGCAGCAGGAGAAGCGCGGCGAGAAACAAGTCGCCTATCCGCAGGATACCATTTTCGGAGACTTCATGGTGAGCTACAAGCAGAATCTTGCCATGCTCAACGACGGAATGCACTATTTCCATACCAACAACACTGTGGAAAAGCCCAAGAACAGTGCCTTGATTGAGGAGGTGGCAGGCGTGGGGAGTTCGCCTATTGTGACCTACGAGGGGACAGGAGCATACTTCATCGACAAGATAGGCGCGAATGTGTGGCGCGTGGAGGTGATGCCCGACGTGTTCATTACAGCCGACCCATTTGCCAAGCCGTCGCCAAACCGCAAAGTGGCAGTGACGCTCAACAGGGAGCACCCGATGACGCTAAAACTGCCCGGATTGTCGGGAAACTACGGCTACAAAGGCGTGAATGAAGGAAATGACGCCGAAGGAAAGGCTGTGAATGGCACATTTGGCGTGAAGCCCGGCGTATACATCGTAGGCAACGACCAACAGTCGATAGATGCCGTAGGCCCTACAACGAAATTCCGAAATTTTGCGATAGGGGAGTACGTAGCCCCCAAAGAGAGCGAAGTGGCAAGCACGGTGCTGCATACGCCCTGCTATGCAGTGGAAGCCGGAAGCCGAAGCATCAAGATAGCTGCCACAGTGATAGGCAGCACTGAGCCTGATTCGGTGGTTGTGTATCCACGGCACATTTCATTCTGGAACGACGTGAATCCGCTCTACCGCATGAAGCGCAAAGGCTGCTACGACTATGAGGCTGAACTGCCCGTAGATGCACGCGATGCGGAAGTGGAATACAATATAGTGGTATTTAGCGGCAACCGTGCCACAACCTATCCGCAGGGAGTGGAAGGAACACCGCTCGGTTGGGATTTCACCGACTACCGCTACTACAGCACCTGCGTGGCAGCAAAAGATGAGCCTGTGGTGCTTGTGAACGCCGATGCAAAGATGTCGGAGATAGAGATGGCTACAATCCCAAACTATTCGCGCACTTATGCGCGATTCAAAGCCCTTGGACCGATGGCGATGGATTGCATGGAGTTCGCCATGACAGCCGCAGAGGATTCCACCCGCTTCTATCTGCGCAAGTGGGTGGGCGATGTGGTGGCAGGCACGCCCGGAATTGGAGGGAAGACCAAGCTCTGCGTGTCGCTCGGCGAAGTGAGCGGAGTGCAGGAGCTTGATGTGGCACTGATTACACAATTGGGTATAACATATAGAAAAAGATTGAAGGTTTATGACAGCGGGATTTATAGAATTGATGTGTCGGAGTTGAGTCAGGACTACACTGCGCTCATTCCGGCACCATATCCCGACTTCCTGACGCGTGAGTTCAGCAGCACGCAACCCATTGCTTTCAGCGTGGGCGATGTGGAACAGGTGGAAATATCGACACCCGGCGTTGCCAAGGATGCGCAAGTGAAAATACAGCTACATGGAATGTGGCTTGAATAAGATGAAAAAAACAACAAATAAATATAAACCAAAAACTTAAAACCAAACAAACAATGAAAAGTAGAATTAAGCTATGCCGTGTGCTGATGCTGTTGCCACTATTGGCAATTGCTTTGTTGCCCCTTCAGGCCAGGGCACAAGGCGCAACAAGAACTGTGAGTGGAACAGTGCTTGACGAAACTTCGGAGCCATTGATTGGAGCATCGGTAATTGCCCAAGGAAGCACTACCGGAGCTGCAACCGACTTTGACGGAAAATTCAAGATTACGGTGTCGCAGAATGTGAAGAATCTCGAAATCACCTACGTAGGTTACGAGAAAGCCGTAGTAGCCATTCCTGCATCGGGCAATTTGGAGATTAAGCTAAAGCCAAACGCCCAAGTGATGGAAGAAGTGGTGGTGATAGGCTACGGCGTGCAGAAAAAGGACGACCTCACCGGCTCCATCTCGACAGTAGGTGAGAAGGACTTCAACCAAGGACTTATCTCATCGCCCGAGCAGCTTGTGAACGGAAAAGTTGCCGGTGTGCAGATAGTAAACTCGGGAGGTTCGCCAACAGCTGGAAGCACCATACGCATACGAGGTGGAGCCTCGCTCACTGCCTCAAACGACCCGCTGATTGTGCTCGACGGAGTGCCAATGGAAGTGGGCGGCTCGGTGAGCGGAAGCGGAAACTTCCTCAGCCTCATCAACCCCAACGACATTGAGAGCATGACGGTGCTGAAAGACGCCTCATCGACTGCAATCTACGGTTCGCGTGCCTCAAACGGTGTAATCATCATCACCACCAAGAAGGGCAGCGGCAACGACCGCATAAAGGTGAATTTCCAGACTACCAACTCGCTACAGACACGCACAAAAGTTGCTGATATGCTCGGTGCCGCCGAAATGGCAGCCATAGTGAACGAGCTTGGCACCGACAAGCAGAAAGCTCTCGTGAATACCGACGTGAATACCGACTGGAACGATGAAATCTACAAGACAGCATTCGGAACAGACAACAACCTGAGTGTCGCCGGTCGCGTAACAAAGGACTTTCCATTCCGCGTGTCGCTCGGATACTACAACCAGGACGGTATCCTCAAGACCGACAATGCCACACGCTACACCGGAAGCATTTCGCTCTCGCCGTCGTTCTTCAACAACTATCTGCGCCTTAACATCAACGGAAAGGGCACAATCAACCAGAACCGCTTCGCCAACACATCGGCAATATGGGGCGGCGCAACACACAGCCCATTCTCGCCGATCTACGACAGCGACACCAACAGCCCGTTTGGTGGCTACTATGAGGCACATGATGCCAACTATGTACCCATCACCGGTGCCACCGGCAACCCTGTGGGCTTGCTTATGAACCGCAAAGACACCAGCAAGGTGTATCGCCTTATCGGAAACATTGACGTGGACTATCGTATGCACTTCCTGCCCGACTTGCGCTTCCATGCCACAGCCGGATACGACTTTTCGCAGGGCAAGGGTGAAATATATGTGCCGTCATCGGCATTCCAATACTATAATTCAAAAGGACGTGACTACAGCTACGGTCCGCAGAAGAACCACAACAAGCTGCTCACACTCTACCTGAACTACAACAAGGAGTTCAAGGAGATAAAGAGCACCCTTGACGTGACAGCAGGTTACGACTACCAGTTCTGGAAATATACCAACGCAGCATTTACCGAACTTGATGTAGACGGCAATGTGCAGAACACCTCGGCAGCAGCCGACCAGCGCCATGCGCTTATTTCCTACTATGGACGTGTGAACTATTCATTCGACTCACGCTACCTGCTCACAGCCACAGTGCGCCGCGACGGCTCGTCGCGCTTCAGCCCCGACACACGTTGGGGAACATTCCCATCGGTGGCACTTGCATGGCGACTCTCGAATGAAGCGTTCTTTGAGCCGGTGAAGAAGGTGATGAACGACTTTAAGATCCGCTTGAGCTACGGTGTCACCGGACAGCAGGACGGCATAGCCAACTACAGCTATATGCCAATCTACACCATCAGCCAAAACGGTGCCAACTATATGTTTGGCGGGTCGCCCATCAACACCTACCGTCCGGCAGCATACAATGCCAACCTGAAATGGGAGACAACGAAGGCATACAATGCAGGATTTGACTTTGCATTCCTCAACAACCGCATCACAGGAACATTCGACTACTACAACCGCAAGACCGAGGATCTGCTTGCCACAGTGCCGTCAGCAGCCGGAACCAACTTCGACAAGCAACTGCTTACCAACGTGGGCAACATCAAGAGCAGCGGTGTGGAAATTGCCATCAGCGCAACACCCATACAGACAAAGGACTTCACGTGGAGCCTGAGCGCAAATGCCACCTGGCAGAAGAATGAAATCACCAATCTGAAGCTCAACAAAGACGCTGAGTCGCCCAATACACTCGTAGGAGCCATAGAGTCGCACTATGTGCAAGTGCTCTCGGAGGGCTATGCGCCATATAGCTACTATGTGTACAAGCAAATCTATGATGAGGCAACCGGATTGCCGATAGAAGGGCTCTATGCCGACCTAAACGGCGACGGCGTTGTCGACACCAAGGACAAATACAGCTACCATTCGCCTGCACCCGACAGGATTTTCGGCCTCAGCACATCACTCCAGTGGAAAAAGTGGACACTGAGCACCAGCCTCCGCGCAAATGTGGGCAACTACCTCTACAACGGAATGGCAATGAATACAGGCGCATGGGAAACGGTGTTCTACAACGACTATCAGCTCAACCGTCTGAACAGCAGCTACAACAGCACCAAGTTCAACACACGCCAGCATGAGAGCGACCACTATGTTGAGAACGCATCGTTCCTGAAGATGGACAACATACAGCTCGGCTACAACTTCGGCAAAATCACCAAGTGGTGCAGCCTGAATGTGTCGGCAATGGTGCAGAATGTGTTCACTGTGACCAATTACACAGGCGTAGACCCGGAGTCGCAGAGCGGCATCGACATGACAGTGTATCCACGTCCGCGCATCTACTCACTGACCATAGGACTTGACTTTTAACAGTAGGGATTTGGAAAACTCTGAAAGCTATACAATTTATTTTAACAATCAAGGAAACAATGAAAAAGATAATATTTTCAATATCAATATTGCTGATAGCGGTCATGGCGGCTTGCACCGACGACCTCAATCAGCGACCACAGACCGAGGTTGATGCCGATGCCGTGTATGCCAACCCCGAGAACTACCAGATGGTGCTTGCCAAGCTCTATGCCTCATTTGTGATTGCCGGACAGGAAGAGGGCGGCGGCAATGCCGACCTCGCAAGCAACAACGGTCATGACTTTCTGCGCGGCTACTTCAATCTTCAGGAAGGTCCTACCGACGAGATGGCAGCTACCTGGCTCAGTGGTGACAAGATGGAGGGTTTGAGCTACATGACATGGGACGCTGATGACCCCTGGGTGGCTGACACTTACTACCGTTCATACTACACCATTGCGCTCTGCAACGAATTTCTGCGCCATGCCGATGATGGTTCAATCAGCGGCTTCAGTGCTGACCATCAAGCCAAGATACGCCAATATCGCGCCGAGGCACGATTTCTTCGCGCACTTTCCTACTACTTTGTGCTCGACCTTTTCGGCAAGGGCCCGTTTGTCGATGAGACAATGCCAGTGGGAGCATTCACTCCGGAGGCTTACACCAATGCCCAGCTTTTCGACTACATAGAGAGCGAGCTGAAGGATATAGAGGAGCAGCTTGTGGATCGCACTGCCGTGGTCTACGGCCATGCACCACAAGGAGCAGCATGGGCACTGCTTGCACGCCTCTATCTCAATGCCGAAGTTTATGGTGCAGGCAACCACTACACCGACTGCATCACCTATTGCAAGAAGGTGATAAATGCAGGATATTCACTTGCCACAGCTCCTGTGAAATACACATCGGGCGATGTGGAGATTGAGGTTCCTGCCTACGCAACACTCTTCAGTGCTGATAACGACAAGCGAACCAACGAGCTGATTTTCAATTTCGTGGTAGATGGCACACACACAGTTTCGTGGGGAGCTACCACCTACATCGTGTGTGGAGAGTGCGGAAACTCAAGCGCACAAAATCCGGCTGACTACGGACTGACGAGCGGCTGGGGTATGTTCCGCGTGCGCGGTGAGATTCCCGCCCTGTTTGGCGACGTGGACAACACGCAAGACAGCCGCGCAATGTTCTTCACCACCGAGCAGAACCAGTGGCTCACTAAATCAATCGACGACCAGTCGTACGGCTACTTTGGAGAGAAATACTCCAACCTCACCGATGCCGGACAGCCTGCTTGCGACACTGCTGCCGACGGAGCAAGCATCGACTTCCCGATGTTCCGCCTTGC
>CAMFSS010000105.1 GCA_945983195.1 uncultured Prevotellaceae bacterium
TGCTCAAGCAGCACCTGCTTGTATGTGCCAATGTTGGCTTTTCCCACGTTCAATCCAAGTTTGTCGAGTTTTGTGAACACGATGCTGAAAGGGATTCCGTTCTCACCAAGCCACTGCATAAACTCCAAGTCGATTTTTTGGGGCTTGAGTCGCGAGTCGACGAGCACAAAAAGATTTGTCATCTGCTCGCGTCGCAATATGTAGGATTCTATTATCATCTTCAGTTGCCCACGGCTCTCCTTCCCGCGGCTTGCGTAGCCGTAGCCCGGGAGGTCGACAATGTACCACTCATTGTTGATAAGGAAGTGGTTGATGAGCATGGTCTTTCCGGGAGTCTGCGAAGTCTTAGCCAGCCCGGAATGATTGGTGAGCATATTGATGAGTGACGATTTGCCCACATTAGAGCGGCCAATGAATGCATATTCGTGGCGGTTTCCGGCAGGGCAATTAGCTACGTCGGTGTTGCTGATTTCAAATTTTGCGCTTTTGATTAACATCGGTCGTGTGACGTTGGGATAAAAAGAGGCGCGGCATTCCGGTGGAAAGTCGCGCCTTCAAAATAAATCTATGAAATAATTTTTGTCGCTATCACTGTGTGCGCGTCACAATCAGTGACTTGATGGTGCTGACTAATTACACCAAGTTGGGATTGATTTCACCCCACTTCTCAACCGGCGGAACGATGTTGAGAGTAACCAGCTCATCGCGCATCTTGCAGAGGTGCTCATAGCTTGCGTCGAGCTTTGCCATCTCTTCGGGAGTACCGACCGGCATCTTGTAGGTGCAGCCGTTGGTGTCGAGAGTGGTGTCCATAGCCATCATGATGTTCTGATACTTCTCGTTCTTCACGTAGGTTCCTGCGGGCCACTGGAAGCTTTCGCCACCCATGACGGCACGAATCATCTCAACAGAGCAGTAAGCTGGGCTCTGCCAAGAGCTGCGGCCACGGAGCTGGATAATCTTGGCACCACCCTTGGTAAGATCAACCTTGAGCTGCTCCCACTCCTCGTTGGTGCAAGCCTCAGTGCCGATAAGCTCGTTGAGGGGCTTTCCGGCAACCTTCACTGCGCTGCCGAAAACAGCCATCTGCTCGCCGTGGCCACCATAAGTAGCGCATCCGGTAACCTCATACTGCTTAACGCCAAATTTCTTGGCGAGAGCGCTCTGAAGACGTGTAGAGTCGAGAGCTGCAAGAGTTGTAACCTGCGAGGGCTTCAAGCCAGAGTAGAGCAGAGTGACAAGACCGGTGAGGTCGGCAGGTTTGAAGATAACCACCACGTGCTTCACGTCGGGGCAGTAAGCCTTGATGTTCTTGCCAAGTTCCTCGGCGATTTTGCAGTTTCCGGCGAGGAGGTCCTCACGAGTCATACCAGCCTTGCGAGGAGCACCGCCCGAAGATATGATGTATTTTGCATCCTTGAATGCCTCAGCCACATCGGTAGTAGCTGTGAGGTTAACTCCATCGTAGCCGCAGTGGAACATTTCTTCCATTACGCCTTCCATACCCGGAGCATAAACGTCGTAAAGACATACATTAGGAGTGAGCTTCATTGTCAAAGCTGTCTGTACCATAGTAGAGCCGATTGCTCCACCGGCACCTACGATAACTAATTTTTCGTCTGTTAAGAATGCCATAGTTATTTGTTTTTATTAAATGAGTTTTATTTGATTACGTCGCATAATTGTAGTTTTCATCAGTGATGAAAAACAACAGCACAAAAGTAAGGTTTTTTTCTTTCAAAAGCAAAAAAATTTCTTGTTAAAATTGGCTTCGCCTGCCAAGGGTGCTTTTTTGGAACAATAATTACTTTGAATGGACTACCCAAATATGTGCACAGCCGAAAATAGAAGCAAAATAATTGTGCAGAGATTGAAAAAAATCACGGCATTGAGTGATAATAGAAGAAAAAGTAGTAACTTTGCATAATTTAAGTAAGCTATTGACAAAAACAGAAACACTTTAGATTCCCATGATGATAATAGGAATAGCCGGTGGAACCGGCTCGGGCAAAACCACGGTTGTGAGAAAGATAATGCAGCGTCTTCCGCAGGGAGAGGTTGAGGTGATTTCGCAAGACTCCTACTACAAGGATTCGAGCCATGTGCCAGTGGAGGAGAGGCAGAAAATCAACTTCGACGAGCCGGCAGCTTTCGACTGGCCACTGCTGATTGACCACTTGAAGGCGCTGAAGGCGGGTCGTGCTGTGGAGTCGCCCACCTATTCCTATCTTACATGTACGCGTCAGCCCGAAACAGTGCACGTGAATCCGTGCGATGTGGTGCTTGTGGAGGGAATCCTGGTGCTGAGCGACGACAGACTTCGCGACATGTTTGACATAAAGGTGTTTGTTGATGCCGATGGCGATGACCGCCTGATTCGTGTAATAAGCCGCGACTGCATAGAGCGCGGTCGCACACCGCAGATGGTGATCGACCGCTATGAGCGCGTGCTGAAGCCGATGCACATCAAGCACATAGAGCCGGCAAAGCGCTTTGCCGACCTCATCGTGCCGCAGGGCGGAAACAACGAGGTGGCAATCAACCAGCATACCGACTACATAAAGAGCCGCCTTTCAAGCTCAAATAGATGATACTGCAACTTAGGAACAGCTTTTTACGACAACAGATGATAAAATTACCCTGGATATTCAAGAAAAAGGACACAAACCCGGCCGAGGCTGACAAAAATCAGCCTGCGGAGGAGGAGATTAAGCTTGTTGACGACGGCAATATGGTGCTGCGTACTGACAATCTGGTGAAAAAGTACCGACACCGCATTGTGGTGAACCATGTGTCGATTAATGTGAAGCAGGGCGAGATTGTGGGGCTGCTCGGTCCTAACGGTGCCGGAAAGACGACCACATTCTATATGACCACCGGCCTGATTACTCCCAACGAGGGACGCATATACCTCAACGACTACGAAATCACGAAATATCCGGTGTATAAGCGTGCGCAGTATGGCATTGGCTATCTGGCGCAGGAGCCATCGGTGTTTCGCAAGCTGAGCGTTGAGAACAACATACGCTGCATACTTGAGATGACCAACACGTCGCCCGAATACCAGCGCGAGAAGCTTGAGAGCCTCATTGAGGAATTTCACTTGCAGCATGTGCGCAAGAACCTCGGCGACCAGCTCTCGGGCGGCGAGCGCCGCCGCACCGAAATAGCGCGCTGCCTGGCTATCAACCCTAAGTTCATAATGCTCGATGAGCCTTTTGCCGGAGTTGACCCCATTGCAGTGGAGGATATTCAGAATGTAGTGTACAAGCTGAAGGAGAAGAATATAGGTATTCTCATAACCGACCACAATGCGCCCGAAACGCTGAGCATCACCGACCGTGCCTATCTGCTCTTTGAAGGGAAAATCCTGTTTCAGGGAACGAGCGAAGAGCTTGCCGAGAATCCGGTGGTGCGAGAAAAGTATCTTGGACGCAACTTTGTGTTCCACCGAAAGCACTTCGATTAAGTGCCGGGTGATTAATTGATTTAGAAAAAGGAAGATTTATTAATGATTTCGATACAGAATCTATCGGTAGAATTCAATTGTAATCCGCTGTTTTCCGGCGTTAGCTACGTCATCAACAAGAAAGACCGCATAGCCCTTGTGGGAAAGAACGGTGCGGGAAAATCGACGATGCTAAAAATCATTGCCGGACTGCAACAGCCCACGCACGGCACAGTGTCGATGCCCAAGGAGATTGTGGTGGGTTATCTGCCGCAACAGATGGTACTTGCCGACACCAAGACGCTGAAGGAGGAGGTGAGCGAGGCTTTCGACTATCTGCACAAGCTCAATGCCGAGATTGAAGAGGTGAATACTGAACTTGCAGAATGTACCGACTATGAGAGCGAATCATACCAGCGGCTCATCGACCGACTGACACACTTGAACGAACTTGTGGCAATGCACGGCTCGGAGAATTGTGAGGCTGAGACAGAGAAAACGCTCATCGGACTGGGATTCGTGCGTGCCGACTTCGACCGCCCCACATCGGAATTCAGCGGTGGCTGGCGAATGCGTGTGGAGCTTGCAAAGCTGCTTCTGCGCAAGCCCGATGTGCTGCTGCTCGACGAGCCGACCAACCACCTCGACATAGAGTCGATACAATGGCTTGAGAACTTCCTCAAGGTGAAGGCAAATGCAGTGGTGCTCGTCTCGCACGACCGTGCTTTCATCGATAACGTGACCACACGGACAATTGAAATTTCGTGCGGCAAGATTTATGACTACAATGTCAACTACTCAAAGTTTGTGGAGCTTCGCAAGGAGCGAGTGGAGCAGCAGATGCGAGCCTACATGAACCAGCAGAAGCAGATTCAGGACACTGAGGACTTCATAGAGCGTTTCCGCTACAAAGCCACCAAGTCGGTGCAGGTGCAGAGCCGCATCAAGCAGCTTGAGAACATAGAGCGGATAGAGGAAGACGAGCTCGCCAAAACACACAACAACCAGAAGAAACCGCCGGCCCCCCGCTCGGGCGACAATCCCATAATAGCCGAAGACGTGGCGAAGAGCTACGGCGAGCACTTGGTGTTCTCGGGGGTGACATTCACCATAAAGCGTGGCGAGAAGGTGGCATTTGTGGGCAAGAACGGCGAGGGTAAATCTACGCTTGTGAAGTGCATCATGAATGAAATCCCCTTTGAGGGCACGCTGAAGATAGGTCACAATGTGAAAATCGGCTACTTTGCCCAAAACCAGGCGCAACTGCTCGACACTGAGATAACCGTATTTGACACAATCGACCGTGTGGCAGTGGGTGATATCCGCACAAAAATCCGCGACATACTTGGTGCATTCATGTTTGGCGGTGAGGCGTCGGACAAGAAGGTGAAAGTGCTTTCGGGAGGAGAGAAGACCCGACTGGCAATGATAAAAATGCTTCTTGAGCCGGTGAATCTGCTTATACTCGACGAGCCGACCAACCACCTCGACATGCGCACCAAAGATGTGCTGAAAAATGCCATTCGCGACTTCAACGGCACTGTGATAGTGGTGAGCCACGACCGCGAGTTCCTCGACGGACTGGTGGAGAAAGTGTATGAGTTTGGCGGAGGCCGTGTGCGTGAGCATCTTGGCGGAATCTACGATTTCCTTGAAACGAAGAAGATAGAGTCGCTTCGCGAACTGGAGATGACATCAGCCAAAAGCCAGGACAAGCAACCGCAGCTTTCGAAATCGTCGACAGCAGCCACAAAAGATGCAGAGGCGCAGCCTAAGAAGGGCAAGCTCAACTATGCAGAGCAGAAGGCGCGCGAGCGCGTGATTCGCAAGGCTCAGAAGAATGTCGACGAGAGCGAGCAGGCAATAGCTGCGATAGAGGCTGAGATAGCAGATATTGAGCAGAAGCTGTCGAGCGGCGAACAGGTGGATCCCGACATCTACGAGAAGCACTCGGAGCTGCAAAAGAAGCTGGAGAATGCAATGAGCGTCTGGGAACTTGCCTGCATGGAGCTTGATGAGCTAAAATCGGGCAAGGATTCCGAATAGCCGCAACTTGAAATTACTGACATTATTTTTTCAAAATATAGAAACTGCAAAATAAAGATGAGAACATTTAATTTAATTATTCCCGCACTGGCACTGTCGCTTTGCGTGCTGGCGTCGGGATGTGGAAACGGAAAAATGAAAGGTATTGATCCTAAAGACTTTGATTTTAGTGTATCGCCGAAGGACGATTTCTATCAGTATGCTTGCGGAGGCTGGATGAAAGCCAATCCGCTACCTGCCCAGTACTCGCGTTATGGAGTTTTCGACATTCTTGCCGAGAACAACAAGACGCAGGTGAAGGAACTCGTACAGAACCTTGGCAAGACTTCAGATGCAAAACAGCCCGGAACCATTGCCCAAAAGGTGAACGACATGTATCTGCTCGGAATGGACAGCGTGCGACTTAACAGCGAGAAGGCTGAGCCGCTCCGTGCCGACTTGCAGAAAATAGCATCGGCAAACCGCGCCGATTTCATCGGTCTTATTTCATGGCTGCACAAAGGCATGGCTGCACCGTTCTTCGATACCGGTGTAATGGCAGACCTTATGGACTCCAACACCAACATCATGTATGTGTCGCTTGCCGGTCTTGGTCTTGGCGACCGCGACTACTATCTTGAGAGCGATGAGAACACGCTCAAGATTCGCAACGCCTACGAGAAATACGTGGCAACGGTGATGGAGCTTGCTGGATTCGACAAAGAGGCTGCACAAGCTGCGGTGAAAGATGTGATGAAGATTGAGACGGCAATAGCGCAAGTGACCTACACTCGCGAGGAGAGCCGCGACATTGCACGACAGTATAACATACGCACTATGGAGCAGCTCAAGACCGAGTTCCCTGACATCGATTGGAGTGCATACTTTGCCGGAATAGGTCTGCCTGATATGGACAAGGTGTGTGTTGACAACCCCAAAGGACTTGCAGAGGTGTGCAATCTCTTCAAGTCGCTCAGCGATGACGAGATTCGCAACTATATGGCATTTGAATATGTGTCGGGGGCAAGCAGCAGCCTCAGCGACGACTTCATTGATGCCGACTTTGAGATGTTCTCGCGCACGCTGTCGGGCATAAAGGAGCAGCAGCCACGCTGGAAGCGTGCACTCGCAGTGCCTAACAGCCTTCTTGGCGAGGCAGTGGGCAAGCTCTATGTGGAGAAATACTTCCCTGAGAAGTCGAAGCAGAAGATGCTCGACTTGGTGAACAACCTGAAGGAGGCTCTTGGTGAGCACATTGCCGCCCTCGAGTGGATGAGCGACAAGACAAAAGAGAATGCCAAGCTGAAACTCGACGCATTCAGAGTGAAAATAGGCTATCCCGACAAGTGGAAGGACTACAGCGGTCTGACTGTTGACCCGAAGCTCTCTTACTGGGAAAACGTAAAGGCTGCACGCAAATTCCGCGCCGATGAGCAGTATGCCAAGTGGGGTAAGCCAGTCGACCGTGAGGAGTGGGGCATGACTCCACAGACGGTGAATGCCTACTACAACCCGACCACCAACGAGATTTGCTTCCCGGCAGGAATCCTTCAGGCACCGTACTTCGACGTTGATGCCGATGATGCCTGCAATTATGGCGCAATCGGTGTGGTAATCGGCCATGAGATGACTCACGGATTTGATGACCAGGGCCG
>CAMFSS010000106.1 GCA_945983195.1 uncultured Prevotellaceae bacterium
AATCCCGTACCTAATCCTGCTAGATAGTAGTCACGCTCAAAGGGTACACACAGCTCACGCTGCGAAATGCAAAAGGCGAAAAGGTTACTATATCATACGATGAAAATGAAAGCACAATCGACTTCGACCGTCGCCATAGTGGCAATGTCTCTTTTAGCGACGCATTTCCATGCATAGTAACTTCTCCAACCTATGGACAAGTGAAAACATTGCGCATATTCATCGACCGTTGCAGCATTGAAATATTTGATGGTGACGGAAAAATGGCAATGACTAACCTGGTATTCCCTTCAGAGCCTTACAACAGGCTTATCATTAAAGGTAAAGCCAAAGCTAACATTTACAAAATAAACACCAAAAATCATGAATAAGATAAACAAACTTGCAATCATTCCTGTGATGCTCTGCTTCTTTGCTATGGGATTCGTCGATCTTGTAGGCATCGCATCAAATTACGTAAAAACCGACCTCAACCTGTCGGACTCCGTAGCAAATATGCTACCATCACTCGTATTCTTTTGGTTCCTCATTTTTTCTGTTCCGACCGGAATGCTTATGAACAAAATAGGTCAGAAAAAAACTGTGATGCTCTCACTTGTGATTACCGTAGCATCTTTGCTGATGCCCATCTTCGGCGAGTCATTCACAATTATGCTTGTCTCATTCTCTCTGCTTGGCATAGGCAACGCCTTGATGCAGACTTCGCTCAACCCATTGGTTCAGTCAGTGATAAGTGGTGGAAACCTCGCTTCTACACTCACCTTCGGACAATTTGTGAAAGCAATAGCCTCATTCCTCGCTCCATACATCGCAATGTGGGGTGCAATATCGGCAATACCGACTTTCGGACTCGGATGGCGTGTACTGTTCCCGATATATATGGTTATCGGTATAGTTGCATCACTGCTGCTCGCCTCCACACAAATAGATGATCCATAAAGCAACAGAGAATCAACATCATTCATCGGGTGCGTTAAGCTGCTGTCAAAGCCAATCGTATTACTCTCATTCTTAGGCATTATGTGCCATGTAGGCATTGATGTAGGAACAAACACCACAGCTCCTAAAATTCTAATCGAACGCCTCGGATTCTCGCTCAACGAAGCTGCATTCGCCACATCACTCTATTTCATCTTCCGCACAATAGGCTGTCTTACTGGCTCTTTCTTCTTGCGCGTAATGAGTAACCGACTGTTTTTCGTCATCAGTGTAGCCATGATGGCACTGGCTATGCTTGGACTGAGTATCGGCACGTCTGAAGCCGTTCTGTATGCAGCAATTGCATTGGTAGGATATGGAAACTCCAATATATTCTCTCTTGTTTTCAGCCAAGCCATACTTTCCGCCCGTTCCCACCAAAACGCAATTTACTGACATAACATTATGGGGCAGAATGCCGGAACATTTTTCCCTCTTCTTATGGGTTTGGCAAGCGTTTCGATAGGACAAATTGGTGCTGTTGCAGTGATGGCACTTGGCGTAATTTATCTGTTTACTTACATACCAAAAATTAAAACTACAAAATAAAATGGAAGAACTTAAAGCAAAACAATCACCGGCGGTAATTGTCGGTCTGGGTGAAGCATTGTGGGATTGTCTCCCGGAGGGTCGTAAAATAGGCGGTGCACCTGCCAACTTCGCTTATCATGCATCGCAATTTGGATATGAAGCCTACGCTGTGAGTGCAATTGGGCACGATAAGCTGGGCGATGAGACACTTGAAGCACTGCAAGAGAATGGACTCAATACGCTGATGCCTCGTGTTGATTATCCCACCGGGCAAGTCCAAGTGACGCTCAATGAAGAAGGCTCGGCATCATACGATATCAAGGAAGGTTCGGCATGGGACAATATCCCCTTCACACCCGAGATTGAAGCAATTGCACAACGTTGCAAGGCAGTGTGCTTCGGCTCACTCGCACAGCGTAATGAAGTGTCACGTTCTACTATTTATCGTTTCCTTGATTCTACTCCAAGTGACTGCCTGCGCATATTCGACATTAATCTACGACAGAATTTCTACTCTAAAGACATTATCTGCGAATCACTTAAGAGGTGCAACATTCTGAAGATTAATGATGAGGAGCTGGTAATTATTGGTCGTATGTTTGGGTATCCCGGTCTCGACATCGAAAACAAGTGTTGGCTGATTTTAGGAAAATACAATCTCGATATGCTAATTCTCACTTGTGGTGTCAACGGCAGCTACGTTTTCTCTCGCGGAGCGTTGTCATACCTTTCGACGCCAAAGGTCGATGTGGCCGACACCGTGGGTGCCGGTGACTCATTTACAGGTTCTTTCGTTGCCTCCATTCTGTCGGGCAAGCCGACAGCCGAAGCACATCGCATTGGAGTCAATGTAAGTGCATACGTGTGCACACAGCAAGGTGCAATGCCAAAACTCCCATCCTCATTAACCAAATAATCCCAAATCTGATTGAGAATAGAAAGGGTTGCCGCTCACAAGATTGAGGGCAACCCTTTTCTATTGGAAATTATCGCTTATTTAATCTTTTCTAAGCCTTTATTTGCGTATCGTTAAATCCACTTAACGTATGCGAAGTCCTGACGGTGAGGAAGTGCCTCGTTCTTGGGATATACGCGGAATGCATAGCTGAACACGCCCGGGTCAGTGAGTTTGTTCTTGATGCGGTATGTAACCTCATCACCCTCAGTGGCAACAACATCAAGAGGATATACAGCCTGAAGCTTGCGCTGGTTGTCCTCGTTGCGGAACACTACAAGCTCTACACCAAGATCCTTTGCAAGACCGTTGGCAGCAAGCTTAACCGATGCCTCGTATGCACAGCCGTTAACGGCATTGTTGGCATTGAGTGTGTCTGATACATGCAGGTCAAGCACCTGTATGCCGTCCCACTTCTGAGCCACATTCTCCTTCCAGCGTGCAATCTCTTTAGCCTTTGCAAAGCCATTGGCACGAAGCTCGGCTGAACGCTTGCCCTCCTTGCTGTAGAAGCGGTCGATGTAGTCGTTGATCATACGAGTCATCGTAAAGTTGGGCGCGATGTGAGCAATCGAGTTCTTGATATACTGAATCCACTCAGGCGAATAGCCCTTTGAGTTCTTGGCAAAGTAAAGAGGAACTATCTCGTTCTCGAGCATTGAATAGATAGTAGCTGCATCGAGCTTATCCTGCTGCGACTGGTCGGTAAATGTACGCTTGTCAGTAAGAGCCCAACCTGCATCCTGGCGGTATCCTTCATACCACCATCCATCAAGCACTGAGAAGTTAAGAACGCCGTTCATTTCAGCCTTCTCACCCGATGTACCCGATGCCTCAAGAGGACGTGTAGGAGTATTCAACCAAATATCAACACCGGTTACAAGACGCTTGGCGACTGTCATGTCATAATTCTCAAGGAAGATAATCTTGCCGAGGAACTGTGGCATACGTGAAATCTCGATAATGCGCTTGATAAGACCCTGTCCTGCGCCATCGGCAGGGTGTGCCTTACCGGCAAAGATGAATTGAACGGGGAACTTCTCATTGTTGACAATCTTCGACAGACGGTCGAGGTCGGTGAAGAGCAGGTGTGCACGCTTATATGTAGCAAAGCGGCGTGCGAAACCGATGAGAAGTGCGTTAGGATTAATCTTCTCCATGATTGAAATGATGCGTGAGGGGTCACCCTGGTTCTTGAGCCAAGTCTCACGGAAATCCTTCTTCACGAAGTTTATAAACTTGTTCTTGAGCGTCATACGCATTTTCCAGATATCCTCGTCCTTAGCTTTGAGGATAGGAGCCCATGTCTTCTCGTTGCTCTGGTCTTGCAGATAGTCTGCTCCGAAGAGGTCGTTGTAGAACGATTTCCACTCCGATGCTGCCCAAGTAGGCATATGCACACCGTTGGTAACGTATGATACGTGCGACTCCTCCCAAGAGTAGCCTTTCCATACGCCCTGGAACATCTTCTTCGAAACCTCACCGTGAAGCCAGCTCACACCGTTTGCCTCTTGGCAGGTGTTGAGTGCAAACACACTCATCGAGAACTTCTCCTGAGTGTCGGGATTCTCGCGACCCATGTTCATGAGGTCACGCCACTCGATACCAAGTTTTGCTGGGAACTCACCCATATATTTGCCGAACAAGCCCTCATCGAAGTAGTCGTGACCGGCAGGAACTGGAGTGTGAACAGTGTAAAGCGAAGATGCGCGAACAACCTCAAGTGCTGCATTAAAGTCAAGACCTTCTTCCTGAACATATTGTACAAGACGCTGCAAGTTAAGCAATGCTGCGTGACCCTCGTTGCAGTGGAAAAGGTCGGTCTTGATACCGAGCTTCTTGAGCATAAGCACACCACCAATTCCGAGCAGATACTCCTGCTTGATGCGGTTCTCCCAGTCGCCACCATAGAGCTGGTGTGTGATTGGACGGTCAAACTCAGAGTTCATATCGTGGTCAGTATCGAGCAGATAGAGGTTCATGCGACCGACATTGACCTTCCATATTTTAGCATAAATAATACGTCCGGGATAAGGAACTTCCACTACAGCGTGCTGACCGTCTTTTTCAAGTACCGGCTCAATTGGAAGCTGGTTGAAGTTCTGAGGCTCATAGTTGGCAAGCTGCTGGCCATCGATCGACAGGGTCTGTGTGAAATAGCCGTAGCGATAGAGGAAGCCGACGGCAGTCATATCTATGCGTGAGTCTGAAGCCTCCTTGATATAGTCACCGGCAAGAATTCCGAGACCTCCTGAATAAATCTTCAGTGCACTGCAAAGACCATACTCCATGCTGAAGTAAGCCACTGAGGGAACGTCTTTGCGCATAGGCACTGCCATATACTCCTTGAATTTTGCATAGACATCATTGATGCGCTGCATCATTGCTTTATCCTTCAAAATCTCCTCATACTGGCTATAGCCAAGTTTCTGCAACAACAACACCGGGTTTTCTCCGGTTGCACGCCACAAATCGGCGTCAAGATCGTGGAAAAGACGCTTTCCTTCGCTGTTCCAAACCCACCAAAGGTTCTTCGACAACTCCTCAAGCATTTTCAGTCCTGCGGGGAGCTCCGACTTCACTGTCAAGTCTCTCCATGCGGGAGCGTTTGTGTTACTTACCTGTAGTTTCATACACAATAAATAATAAAATTTTGAATATATTCTTTGTTTCTTTATTTTTCAATTTTATAATGGGCAATCATTTCATTACTTGCCACACTTATGCAGGTTCTCTATTGCCAAATCGTAGGCTTCAATATATTTTGAAGCGAAGTTGTCCCACGAAGCGGCCTTCGATGTAGCCATAGCGGCATTTCTCACACTTGCCATGTCAATGGCAGGGTCGGAGAACAGTCCATGAACATTATAGGCTATCTGAGCCACAAGATCACTGTAATTCGAGTCAGTACGGTGCAGCACTTTTACGCCACATACCTCAAACGCATTGTCGAAGTCGGCAAGTACCCACTGTCCGAATCCTGCAAGGTCGGTAGTAATTGTAGGAACGCCGAAAGCGATACTCTCAAGCGGAGTATAGCCCCAAGGCTCGTAATAGGAAGCAAATACAGTGCAGTCAAGACCTGGAATCAAGTCATAGTAGCTCATATTGAATATGCCGTCTGTTCCATTAAGGTACGATGGCACATAGATTACAAACACATTTTCATTGCGTGCATTGTGCATACCAAGATAGTTCATCTTGCCATACACACTGTCTTGCGAATAATTGTGCAATGTGTGTGTTATTATGGCATTCTCCATTCCGCCATGGCGCTTCTTCTTCATTTCAGCCTGCAAGTCAGTGCGGGCCTCATCTACCCAGCCGGGTACCAAAATGAAGCACACAATCTTGCGCTTGCGGTTGGTCCACTTGGTGCGTAAGATGTTGGCTGCATCAAGAAATGCATCAAGGCCTTTATTGCGGAACTCATGGCGACCCGAAGTAGCCAAAAGAATTGTGTCATCAGCAAACTTTTCACCAATCAGCGAACTTGCCACCGTGAGCATACGCTCGCGGGCAGCCTGTCGCTTCGACTCATAATCTTTCTTTGTGGGAACAAAATTTTGCTCAAAGCCATTGGGCGTAACGAGCGGACGACGGCAGAGCAGTTGCTCACACTCACGCGCGGTCACTTCACTCACAGTAGTGAAACTGTCGGCATTCCATGCAGCAGCTTTCTCAAGAGAGTGCTTCGACTCCATATTAAGCTCTTGCGCCATCTGATCACCGTTGTAGCCCGACATATAGTCGTAAAGCGGCTTGCCGTTACCGCAGATGCTGCGGCCGATGCTTGTTGCATGTGTAGTGAACACTGTTGCCACCTCGGGCAAGTGCGCTTTCACGTAGAGAAGACCCATACCGGTAGTCCACTCATCAAAGTGTGCCACTACGTTCTTGCCGACAAGACCTTCATTGCGGCAGATACTCTCTATCACAAGAGCCGAAGCATACGCAAATATGCAACTCTCATCGTAGTCGCCATAGGCATGCAGTGAATCTACACTGAAGCGATTCCACATCTCAGCATAGAGTGTATCTTTGTATCCGAAAAGAGATTTGTAGTCAACCAATATGACGATAGGCTTACCGGGAATATCCCAGCGCCCTACTCTGACTTTCATTCCATTGGGGAACACTGCTTTCTTCTGCCATTCTTTGAGCAACGTCTTACTCTCTTTGAAGTAAGGCGAAGGATTCTCCGCGCTCCACAAATCAGGACCTATAAAAACAACCTTATCCTTGTATAATTTCTGTAGGGTCTTTGCTTTAGTAGACAAAACAGCATATATTCCGCCTACTTTGTTGCATACCTCCCAACTCGTTTCAAACAATAAATCGAGCTTCGATTCGCTATTTACCATATTATAAGCGTCAAAAGAATATGTAGATTTTTCAGTGTGCAAAGGTACATAAAAATTCCCACATTAGCAAATCATTGCCTGACTATGAGTGCTTTTTCTTTATTTCTTTGCTTGATTTTCAATCGTTTTTTGTCCGATAAGCTCCATTCTTGGCGATATTTTGGCACTTTTTCGTTTGATGTGGTTATTATTAATCGTCAATAATTAATGAAATTTCATGGTTTTTCTGCTATTTATAGAAATTGATTTTGAATTAATTAGTCCTTGGGAACACAAAACCACCCTCA
>CAMFSS010000107.1 GCA_945983195.1 uncultured Prevotellaceae bacterium
TAAGCCCTATGCCGACTTCGACATGAAACGCATTGCCGACTATGCACGCGAGAAAGGCGTGAAAATCATAGGTCACCATGAAACAGGCGGCAATGTAATCAACTATGAGCGACAGCTCGACAAGTCGCTGCAATGGTATGCCGACTATGGTGTACACGACGTGAAAACCGGCTATGCCGGCGGACTCCCCAACGGACACAACCATCACGGACAGTACAATGTGCGCCATTATCGCAAAGTGGTGCAGACAGCAGCGCGCTATCACACCACCATCAATGCACATGAGCCAATCAAGGACACAGGAATACGCCGCACCTATCCCAACATGATGAGCCGTGAAGGTGCCCGTGGAATGGAGTGGAATGCCTGGAGCGAAGGCAATCCACCGACACACCACGTGACACTGCCTTTCACACGCCTTCTTGGCGGTCCGATGGACTACACTCCCGGTATTTTCGACATTCTCTATGAAAATGCCAAGAACAATCCGAACCGCAAGCAGTGGAACATGAAGGACAGCAAGGACTGCCGCATCAACACCACACTTGCCAAGCAGATTGCGCTGTGGGTGATTCTCTACTCACCGGTGCAGATGGCTTCGGACTGTATAGAGAACTATGAAGGTCACCCTGCATTCCAATTCTTCCGCGATTTTGAAGCAGACTGCGACGAGTCGCGGGCACTTCAGGGAGAGCCGGGTGAATTTGTGGCTATCGTGCGCCGCGCAGGCGAGAAATACTTCCTTGGCGCCGCTACGAATGAGGATGCACGTACACTCACAGTGAAACTCGACTTCCTTAAGCCCGGTGTGAGCTACGATGCAGCCATATATGCCGATGCTCCTGATACTGACCTTGACACCAATCCTGCGGCATACGTGATTAACCACCGCACAGTCACTGCCGACGACACCCTTGAAGTAGAGATCGCAGGCCGTGGCATCAAGGCGCTATCAATCATACACAAACAATAAATTCATGTGACAATGAAACACATTTCGATAATAGGCTTATTGCTGCTCGCAGCTTCGTCGTGCGGAATGCAAGGAACCGACTCGCAGGACTATGCCTCGATGGTTAACCTCATGATAGGTACCGGAGGGCATGGACACACGCACCCGGCAGCTATGGTGCCACATGGCATGATTCAGCCTGGTCCGGACACAAGGATTGACGGGTGGGACGCGTGTTCGGGCTATCATTATACTGACACAACAATCAACGGCTTCAGCCACACCAGGCTGAGTGGAACCGGCTGCGCCGACTATGGCGATGTGCTGCTTATGCCCACAGTGGGGAAACAGGACATTAAGCCCATGGGAGAGCATAGCCAGCAGATGGCATACGCTTCGCCATTCAGCCACGCAAATGAGGTGGCTGAACCGGGATACTACTCGGTGATGCTCGACCGCTACGGCGTGAAGGCAGAGCTTACTTCGACTGCTCGTGCTGCAATCCACCGCTATACCTTCCCCAAGGCAGAAGATGCCGGATTTGTGCTCGACCTCGACTACAGCATTCAGTATCAGACCAATGAGGACGTGTACTTGCATGTGCTCAGCGACACTGAAATATGCGGCAGCAAAAAGACCGTGTACTGGGCTTTCGACCAGTATATACACTTCTATGCCAAATTCTCAAAGCCATTCACATATAAACTGGTGACAGACTCGGCAGCGCGTGCCGACGGCGGACAGCTCTATCCACAAGCAAAGGCTCTGCTCCAATTCCACACTGCCCAGAACGAACAGGTGATGGTGAAGGTGGGAGTGTCGGCTGTAGATGTGAATGGTGCGCGGAATAATGTGGAGAGCGAGATTGAAGGCTGGAATTTCGATGAAGTGCGAGCCAAAGCCCGCGCCGAGTGGAACAGATATCTGTCGAAAATCGACATTGCTACTGATGATGACGATAGCCGTGCGATATTCTACACCGCACTTTATCACACCGCACTGCAGCCACAGCTTTTCAGCGATGCCGACGGACGCTACCTGGGCATGGACTTGCAGGTGCATCAGGGCAGTGTGAACGAGCCTGTGTACAGCGCATTCTCGCTGTGGGATACATTCAGGGCTTGCCATCCGCTGCTCACCATCATCGACCCCGACAGGAATGACGCATTCCTGCGTACACTATTGCTAAAGGCCCGCGAGGGAGGTGTTCTGCCAATGTGGGAACTTGCCGGCAACTACACCGGCTGCATGATTGGCTACCATGCTGCATCGCTCTTTGCCGATGCTTATACTAAGGGTAGCCGAGGCTTTGATGTAGCCGAGGCATTCCGAGCATGCCGCCGTGCCGCCGAATATGACACGGTGGGAATCAAGTGCCCTGCGCCTGTGCTGCCACACCTTATGCCACAAGCCAAATACTGGAAAAACAAGGTTGGTTATGTGCCCTGCGACAAGGACAGTGAGGCTGTGGCAAAAGCACTTGAATATGCCTACGATGACTGGTGCATCTCGCTGCTCGCCGAGGCAGTGGGCGATGAGGCTATGCGCGACCGCTATCGTGCTTATGCAGCGGCTTACCGTGTGTATTTCGACCCTTCGACCCGATTTATGCGCGGACTCGACAGCAACGGCAACTGGCGCGAGCCATTCAATCCGCGTGCATCGAACCACCGCAACGATGACTATTGCGAGGGAACGGCGTGGCAGTGGACTTGGATGGTGCCTCACGACGTGGACGGACTGATTGACCTCATGGGAGGGAAAAACGGCTTTGAGCAGAAGCTTGACTCGCTTTTCACTGCCGATTCGTCGCTTGAGGGTGATGCAGTGTCGGCCGACATAAGCGGATTGATAGGGCAGTATGCTCACGGCAACGAGCCGAGCCACCACATCACGCATCTGTATAATTACGTAGGACACTCGTGGCGCACTCAGGAGCTTGTAGACAGAGTGCTGCGAACCCTCTATGCAAATGCTCCCGACGGACTGAGCGGCAATGAGGATTGTGGACAGATGTCGGCGTGGTATGTGCTCAATGCAATGGGATTCTACCAGGTGTGCCCCGGTCGCCCGGTTTACAGCATAGGACGTCCGATTTTTGACAAGACAGTGATAAATCTCGCCGGTGGCAAGAGGTTTGAGATAGTAGTGAACAACAATAGTGTAGAAAACAAGTATATCAGTCGCATCAGGCTTAATGGTAAAGTACTATCAACGCCATTCTTCAAGCACGAGACCCTAATGGAGGGTGGACGGCTTGAGATTGACATGTGCAGTGAGCCGGTGAAATAGCGATTTGTGCAACTTTTTGATAAAATTGTACTTGTAGATTACGCAAGTTTGTGTTAATTTTGGGCATTCGAAAGCGCGAAAAGTTACCCGAATTTATAACTATCTAAGTATCATAAAATTAACAGAAACTAAAAGCTAACAAACTATGGTAAAATTTTCAGAAAAGATTGGATATGCTCTGGGAGATGCCGCAGCAGGAGGTATCACATGGAAAGTGATGTCGATAGCGTTCCCATTGTTTTTTACCAATATCTTCGGACTGACAGTGGCCGATACGGCGACACTGATGCTGCTCGCACGTATGTTTGACGTTGTGACCGACCCCTTGATGGGCAGCCTTGCCGACCGCACCCAGTCGCGGTGGGGCACCTATCGTCCATGGCTCATATTTGGCGCAGTGCCGTTGGGATTGGTGTTCGCCCTATTGCTCTACACACCCGAGTTCGGACCGGTGGGCAAGCGAATTTATGCATATACGCTATATCTGCTTATGATGGCAGTTTACACCGCAGTGAATGTGCCCTATGGCTCGCTGCTTGGCGTGATGACTGCCGACGACAATGAGAAGAATCAATTCTCATCGTATCGCATGGTTGGTGCATACGCAATGGGCTTCATCACACTGCTCTCATTCCCCTATCTGCAAAAAATGGTGGGAGGAAGCGACGCACACCAGTATGCAGTGCTCGGAGCGGCACTCGGAGGCTTGGCAGCAATCATGACACTTGCCTGCGGACTGATGACCAAGGAGCGACTGAAGCCGGTGAGAGCCGAAAAATTCTCGTTCCGGCCCTTCGCCGACCTTGTGAAGAACAAGCCGTGGATATATCTCACCCTAATTGGAATTTGCAGTAACTTCTTCAATGGATTCCGCTATGCGGTGGCAGGATATATGCTCACCTACTGCCTCGGTGGTGAGGTGACGGTGAGCGGACTAATCATCAACTACACAGTGTTTATGACCTTCGGTGAGGTGACTTGCATGATATTCGGAGGATTGTCGCCAAAATTCACGCAGATTGTAGGCTCGAAGAAGAAGGCATTTATATGGTCGTCGGTCATTTGCGCCGTCACGTCGATATTCTTCTTCTTTATTCCTATGGATCCCGCCTACATTTGGGTGATGGTGGCAATGGTGATACTCACGTCGGTGGGCATAGGTTTCTATTCTCCGCTGCTTTGGTCGATGTATGCCGATGTTGCCGACTATGCAACCGAGAAGAACGGAACATCGTCGACAGGACTTATCTTCTCGTCGGGAACGATGTCGCAGAAGTTTGGCTCGGCAATTTCAGGAGCACTCGTAGCCTTGATGCTTGGTGCAGTAGGCTTCATTTCGGGCACTGATGCCGATGGACAGACTGTGGTAACCATTGCAGCCGAGAATATGGACGCAGTGAAGAATATGATATGGATGCTCTTCTCCATTTTCCCTGCTATCATTGCCGGAGTGATGATACTTCTTGTGGTGAAATATCCGATAAAAAAATAAGTGAATTTTTTGTGTAAGGAATTGCGCAATATTTGACGGATTATGCTAATTTTGTAACGAAATAAGCACAATTAAAAAAATAAAATATGAAGAACAACATTAACATGCCATGGGAGGAGCGTCCCGAAGGTTGCCGCGAAGTAATGTGGCGCTATTCGAAAAACCCGGTTATCGACCGCTATGCTATTCCGACATCGAATAGCGTGTTCAACAGTGCCGTAGTGCCATTTGGCGACGGCTTTGCAGGAGTGTTCCGCTGCGATAACCGCTCGGTGCAGATGAATATTTTTGCAGGATTCAGCAAAGATGGAATCAACTGGGAGATAGAGCATGAGCCTATCGTGTTCAAAGCCGGCAATACCGACATGATTGAATCGGAGTACAAATATGACCCGCGTGTGGCTTGGATCGACGACCGCTACTGGATTACATGGTGCAACGGCTACTATGGACCCACTATCGGCATAGGCTACACTTTCGATTTCAAGGAGTTTTTCCAGTGTGAGAACGCTTTTTTGCCTTTCAACCGCAATGGAGTGCTCTTCCCCGAGAAGATAAACGGAAAGTTTGCCATGCTCAGCCGTCCAAGCGACAGCGGACATACGCCTTTTGGCGACATATACATAAGTTTCAGCCCCGACATGAAATACTGGGGTGAGCATCGCCATGTGATGGGACCGACGCCATTCCCCGTGAGCGCATGGCAGTGTACGAAGATAGGTGCCGGTTCGGTACCGTTCCTCACCGATGCAGGTTGGCTGATGTTCTACCATGGAGTTATCACCACATGCAATGGCTATCGCTACTCAATGGGTTCGGCAATTCTCGACAAGGACGACCCATCGAAGGTGCTTTATCGCACACAGCCATATCTGCTCGCTCCCGCAGCACCCTATGAGCTTGCAGGCGATGTGCCCAATGTGGTGTTCCCATGTGCAGCACTCAATGATGGCAAGCGCGTAGCCCTTTACTATGGAGCTGCCGACACTGTGGTTGGACTTGCATTCGGATACATTGATGAAATCATTGAATTTACAAAAAAGAACAGTACACGATGATTATAAACAATCGTGATATACAACATTAGTAATTACATTTATACATAGTTATGACTACGTTTCCTATTTTGAAGTTTGAGCCTCTTTTCAAGAGCGTGATTTGGGGCGGAAAGCGTATTGCCGAATTCAAGGGTATGCCTTCGCAGGGCGACACAATCGGAGAGAGCTGGGAACTATCGTGCGTTCCGGGCAATGAGTCGGTTGTAGCAGAAGGCGAATTTAAGGGTAAGAATCTGAAGGAGCTTCTCTGTGAGTTCCCCACTGATATTATGGGAGATAAGCTGCTTGCACGCTATGGCAAGGGCGAGTTCCCATTGCTCATCAAGCTGATTGATTCGGCCGACGACCTGTCGGTGCAGGTGCATCCCGACGACGAGCTTGCCGGAAAGCGTCACAACTGTCCGGGTAAGACCGAGATGTGGATTAGTGTGGCTCCTGCTGACGATGCCTATCTCTATGCCGGACTAAAGCATGCCATAACTCCCGATGAGTATCGCAGCCGCATTGCCGACAACACCATCATTGATTGCCTTTGCAAATATTATCCGAAGGCCGGCGATGTGTTCTTCCTTCCTGCCGGACGTGTGCACAGCATCGGCAAGGGTAATTTTGTGCTTGAGATTCAGGAGACAAGCGACATAACATACCGCATCTACGACTATGACCGCCGCGATGCAAAGGGCAATCCGCGCCAGCTACATGTGGAGGAGTCGATTGATGCAGTGAACTTCAACGACACAAAGGATTCGGCACCTACTACTATACCCGATGGTAAGAACGCTGAGAATACAATCGCCGACTGCCACCACTTCACTACTACAGCAATTGATGTGGAGGGTGAATATGAGCTTGCTCTCAGCGAGCGCAAGTCGTTCACTGTGATAGTAGCGATTAGCGGCAATGCAGAGGTGGTCGACACAGAAGGACGTGTTACTGCCCTGAAGCAAGGAACTACTGCATTGATTCCTGCCTCAATGCCGGCAGTGACATTGCGCGGCACAGCAAGAATCATCACTACTTATGTGAAGTAATTATCGCGAATCCGATGAACTAACATTATTTAGGGCTGATTCCTGCAAATGGAATCAGCCCTATTATTGTTATTTCCCTTATTTAGTATTTGATAAGGTTGCGGGGGAATGCTGTGACGGTTAGTGCAAATGGTAATCCTTAATTCCGCAACACTATAATTTAACTTTATTTATAAGTTCCTGAGCAA
>CAMFSS010000108.1 GCA_945983195.1 uncultured Prevotellaceae bacterium
GGTTTTAGGCCTCGCTTCCATGCTTCGTGATGCCGGCTGCGAGAACTTGAATTTTAGTTTCAGTCACTTACATTCCAATGTGCCTTTTTCCATTGGAAAGTGCCGCTTCGGGGGGTGTTATTCCTGTGTATCTTCCGAATCTCCTTCGCCGGGTGTTTCAATCGCAGTGTCTTCCGACTCCTTGCCGATTGTGCGTATGCGGCGGTTGTTGTGGTCGAGCACATAGAACATCTCGCGGTTCTTGTCATACACAAGTCCTGTCACATCTCTGAATCGTGCTGCGGTGCGAAGTGCGCCGTCTTCCGTTCCCCAGATGTTTCCGTCGGTCGATGGGGCGTGTCCGGCATAAGTGCGCACTATGCCCTCAGGTGTGATTGAGCGTATGCAGAAGTTGAGGCAGTCGGCAACGTAGAAGTCGTACACGTCGGCACGGCCTTCAGCCTCATATTGCGGGTTCTTCACGAAGCAGCCCTGATAGGGGCGGTGCAGACGGGCGTTGGTACCCACTGCGTCAATCCAGTCACCTGCGCCGTTAAGTCCTGCCACTGCGTAAGGTGTGGTGAATTCTTTCTTGCTCCAGTTGTAGTCGGTGCGGAGAATGTATTCGCGGTTGATTACGATTATATATGCATAGTCGCCCGAAGGGTGGATTACCATCTGGAACTCGTATGAGGGGTCTTGAATCTTGAAAAGCTCTGTGAATGCGCCATCCTCGCGATAGCCTGTCCACGGCTTCTTCTCGCCGTCGGCATCAGGCACCTGTGCTGCAAAATAGTCCTCAAGGTTCATACGGAAAAGCTCGCCGTTTGAGTAGCTGTTGAAGTACACTTCACCGTTAACCGGGTGTACGGCTACTCCGTTGCACTGCTTGTAGGCCACAAGCGGCTGGCACGATGAGCGGTCGCTGAAGGTGCCGTCGGAATTGCGGGTGACAATCCACACGCTGGTCGACTTCAGGCCCTGGTCGGCGCGGTCGGTCGATACGAGCATATATTTGCCGTCGAGCGAGAAGTCTACGTTGCGCAGACGCTGCTGCTGGAACTTGTTGGCCGACATGAGCAGCGTGCACTCACGCTTCTCAAGGTCGAGCTGTGCTATCTTCATGCCTGCATCGTAGCACACATACACGCGCTCTGGATAAAGCGGGTCGATGGCAAGCGTTCCCTCGGAGTTGAAGCCGGTGCACACGTCAAACGAGCCCCAAAGCTCGCCCTGCGAGTCGTTGTCGTTCCTGTAGCCGCATAGCGTGCCTACCACAGTCTGTGCCTCGTAGGCAAAGTGCTTCTCGGCAACGGCGGTGTGCGGTGTGCCGCCTTCGTCAAACACTGTGAGCGCAATCTCGCCCGTAAAAGCGCGCTGCGGAACGATTCCGTAGAGCTTGTCGCTCATCACGTTCACCACCACGGCATCTTTGCCGCCTATGGTGAGCTTCACTTTAGTTTTGTCGATACCAAAGTTTTTGCCTTTGATGATAATCTGGTCTTGCGAACCTCCGCCCTCGGGGGTGAACGAAGTGATTACGACCGGCTGCGATGGGTCGAACGGTACTGCCGATGTATCGGCATCATCGTCCTTGCACGACGTAGCCAGCGAAACCAGAATACACATCAAGCCCACAACCGCCAATCGGCTGCCGGCTCGAAACATTGTTGTGAGATTTTTAAGTTTCATTTGTCGTTAATGAATTTAAGATTTATGTTTTGGTTATTTATGTGTTTGCGTTGTTCGCTAAATAATCACTTGCAAAATAAGCCGTTCATAACCGCATTTTATGAAAATCAGTGTTCTATTAATGCAAAATTCCGTTCAAATCCCTGCAAATTTGTGCTCCAAACGGGTTTATATCGGCTTTTTGCATTCTCTGACCAATTTTTTAGGTCTTTTTTAGTGCCTATTCATCATTTTTTATTAGTTTTGCACTTAAATCTGCCGATTAACATAAAAAACATGAAAGTTCCTAATTGCATCATTACTCTCTTTGCTATGCTCTTTTTGCTCTCTTGCTCACGTCACGAGGCTGATGTCAAGTCGAGCTTGCTCCTCTTCCAAAGAGGGGCATATCCCAACGTCATCGAGCACGATGGCACATTCTACTATACCATGCAAGCTCCTCCTCCCAACTCCATCGCCATTTGGTCGGCTTCATCTATCTCCGATATAAACAAGACCGACTCTGTGATGATTTGGGACGGAAACGCCAACCAAATGTCAAATATCTGGGCACCCGAACTATGCTATATCAATGGTAAGTGGTACGTCTACTTCGAGGCCGACGACGGTAACACCGACAATCACCAGCTTTATGTCCTCGAAAACTCCTCCAAATCGCCGATGGAAGGCTCTTGGACACTCCACGGTCCCATCATCACCAACGATGAGTGGAACTACGGCATTCACCCTTCGTCGATTGTTGTCGGCGACCGGCAGTATCTCCTCTGGTCGGGCTGGGAGCATCGTCGTGTCGAAACCGAAACCCAGTGCATATTCATTGCCGAAATGGAGAATCCCTGGACTCTGAAGTCGCCTCGCATCATGATTTCAAAGCCTGAATATGAGTGGGAACGACAGTGGATCAATCCCGACGGCAGCCGCACGGCATATCCTATCTTCGTCAACGAGAATCCCGAAGCTTTCCTTTCGCCCGACAAGTCGAAAGTGATTGTTGCCTATTCGGCAAGCGGCATTTGGACCATCTACAACTCTCTCGGCGTGCTTTATGCCAATGCTTCAAGCAATCTGCTTGATGCCGCTTCGTGGACAAAGCTTTCTGAGCCCACTTTCAAGGATATGAGTCGTGAGCCGGTGCTCTATGGCACTTCCAATGTCACCGTGATTAACACCGCCGCAGGCGAGTCGAAAATCATCTACCAAGCCAAGTCTAAAGCCAAAGGCTTCGAAGAGTCACTCATCTTTGTGAAAGATTTCGAGTGGGACAATGCTTCACTGCCTGTTTTCGGCTCTCCCGGCAGTTGATTGCTTCTGCGCATATTCACTCGGCAACATTCCGAATTTCTCCTTGAAGCACCTTGCGAAATACGACGAGGCGAAGCCCACTCTGTCCGACACCTCCGATATGCGGCAGCCGTCGGCTATCAGCGTGGCGGCATAGTTGAGCCTGTAGTTCTTCAGATAGTCGCTCGGGGTCATGCCTGTGATGGCTGTAATCTTGCGGTAGAAGCTTGAGCGGCTCATGTTGAGCTGCTCGGCAAGGCGGTCAATCGAGAAATCCTCGTTTGCGATTGATTCGGTTATAATCACATTCATCTTCTCCATGAACTCAGTGTCAATCTTGTTCAGTCCCGTATTGGCAGGAAGCTCCTGCACCTTGTCGCCATGTACATTGTTGCCCAAATCCTTGCACAGACGCTCACAGAGTTGCTTGCGCGTATTTAGCATATTGGCAATCTGATATGTCAGGTGCTTTATCGGGAATGGCTTTTCAAGATACACATCGGCACCGCACTCCATGCCTTCAGCCTGCGCCTCGCGCCCTGTCTTGGCGGTGAGCATGATGAATGGTATGTGCTAGTAGTTGATGTCGGTCTTCACTTTGCGGCACAGTTCCAGTCCGTTCATGCGCGGCATCATCACATCGCTCACTATCACGCTGATGTCGTTTGAGGCAAGTATGTCGAGTGCCATGCAGCCGTCGATTGCCGTAATCACAGTGTAGTGGCGTCCGAGCGACTCTGTAATCATTTCGCGAAGTTCATCGTTGTCCTCCACAATAAGTATTGCCTTGTCGCTGCTTGCCGGCACTTCGGCTGCCGGTTCATCGCTGTGCAGGGTCACTTCGGTCTTTGCAGGGGTGTAGCCCTCATTCTTCGGCATAGTGAGCGTGAACACTGCACCGCCGCCGGGATTGTCGGTCACTGTGATGTTGCCCTTGTGGGTCACGGCTATCAGTTTTGCGTATGCAAGCCCAAGCCCCGTGCCGAGCGATGCAGCCACATTGTCGTTGCCTATCTGGTAATATGTGTCGAAAATCTTGTCCTGCTCGTTGTGGGGCACTCCCGGTCCGTCATCGGCTACGGCTATGCTGAAGTTGCCGTTGTCGTGGCTCAGTGTCACCGAAATGGCGTGCGAAGCATATTTCATCGCATTTCCCAGCAGGTTCATCAGCAGGCGTTGTGTCTTGTCGGTGTCGATATTGGCTATCACATCATCATCGGGCACATTCGTAGCTATCACCTTGCCGCTGATTTTCAACGGCTCGTCGAAGCGGCGGCAAGTGTCAAGAAGCATCTGCTTCACGTTGCATTGCACTATGCTGAGCCTTATCTCACGCGAGTTCTCCGCACGTCTGAAGTCAAGGAGCTGGTTGGTGATGCCGAGAAGGTAGTCAATGTTGTGCTGCATCGACTTTATGTATTTCACCCTGCGGCTCTGATTGGCTACGGGCTGCGTAGTGTTCTCATCTTCGGCAAGCTGCTCAAGCGGCAGGCTGATGAGCATGAGCGGTGTGCGTATCTCATGTACCAAATCCACAAAATAGCGCGTTTTCGCCTGGAACACCTCACGCTCCTTCTGTATGCGCATTTCATGCAGTTGGCGGTGATACTTCTTCCTCACGAAGTGACGCACCACTATTGCCGTCAGCCACAGTACGAGTATGGCAAGCAGCAGATACACTATGTATGCCCATGTGGTCAGATACCATGGTGGCAGTATGTTGATTTTCAGCCTGAACACTTCGGCGTTGTTCACGCCGTGTGGTCGCAGCAGGAAGGTGTAGCTGCCGTGGGCAAGGTTGTTGTATGTCACGTCAGCCCCCGAAATGCCGGTAATCCACGTGCGGTCAATTCCTTCGAGCATGTAGTCATAGCGCACATTTGGCAGCGATGCAGGGCGCGATGCCGAAAGGTGCAGCGTGAAGGTGTTATTGTCGTAGGGTATGTCAATCTCCTTCTGAGTGTACAGGAGTGTATTCAGTCCAAGCTGTTCAAGCTCGTCGCTGCTCCCCTTGAAAAATGGGAATGATATTGAGTGCGCGTAGGTGCGTATCTTGTCGCCGCAGGTCTCTATCGCGTCGTTGTCGAAGAAGAAGAAACCGTTGCGGCAGCCTATCACATGGTTGCCGCCGTCGAGTGTCAGCGTTGCTCCGGTCACGGGAAGCCACTCCACATTGCGCCCGAAGTCGTGCATAATGGCATTCCCTTCGGCATCAAGTTTCAGAAGCATGTCGCGCGTTCCTATCCACAGAGCACCGGTTTTGTCGTCGATCATGAACGACACCTGCTGGTTGTTGAGCAGTGATATGTCGCACTGCTTGAAGTCGTCGGCACCGCGGTCGTAGCGGAACAGTCCGTTGCTTAGCGTTGCAGCCCATAGCCTGCCTGTGTGGTCGAGGTGCATCAGTGTGGCTGGTATGTTCTCGTTCACATTTCTGAATCGGGCTTGTCCCTCTGCGCGCGAAAACACACCGTTGTTGGCTGTGGCTATCCACAGCACGTCTTCATTGTCCTCGGTCATGGTCACGCCGTGAATCTGCTGCCCGAATTCAAGTAGCTGCGGGAAATTGTCGGCTTCAGCATCATAGCGGCACATGCCCCAGTTGGTCAGCACATACACATCACCGCCTCGGGTGCGGTAGATGCAGTTGATTTCGTTGCTGATTAGGGCGTAGGGCTTGTTCTCGTCATACACGTAGTGCTTGTGGCTTTTCTCTTTAGTGTCGTAGACGATGATACCGCTCGACTTTGTGCCTATCCACAGCTTGCTGCCGCTGCACATCAGCGATGTCACCGACTTCGAATGACCGGCTCCGGGCAATGCTATTTCGCTGAATTGTCCGCTCTGCAAGTCGTAGTAGTACAGCCCGTTCTCGGTGCCCACCCACAGTCCGGCATTGCCGCTGTCGGGCGTGATTGCGCTCAGTGTGTTGCGGCTGTATCGCGAGTACGTCGCCGGAAGCCCAACGAAGCGGAATGCAGGCGACTGCCTCGACAGAATCTCCACCGCTCCTTCGGGGTGCACTATGATAATGTCGCCGCCGGGCTCGGCTTGCAGATTGCTCACACGGATGTCCTTTGGTGTATCGCCGTGCACTATTGGCGTCAGCTCACCGGGCGATGCCGTAGGGCAGCTCCACAGTCCGTTGTTGGTGCCTAAGAGCAGTGTGTGGTCGTCGCGCGCAAGCATGGCATTGATTATGTCCCCCTTGTTAAGCGTAACGCGTTCTATGGTCTTCGATGATGTGTTGAGCCGATAAAGGTTGGTGCCTGCCGAAACCCAGATGTTCCCTGCCAGCGACACCATCGACAGCTTGTTCTTGTCGGGCGTATAGTCGGGCAGACGCGATTCGCTCAGCATGTTGCCGTCGGGGGTAAACGTCTGTATGTGTCCGTTGATCGACACCAGGTAGATTAGTCCGTCAGAGCCTATCGCCATGTCGGAATAGAACGACCCGTGACGGCTGTCCTGCTTCAGCGTGCCGTTAGCCTTGTTGTAGATGAAGAAGCCCTGCCCCTGTGTGCTTATCCATATTCTCCCCTGCCCCGCATCGGCTATCTTGTCGACGAGCGAACTGATTGTCACTCCGTAGCGCGTTGCGTAGGGAAAGCTGCTTATGGTGTTACGGCTGCGGCAGAACACATAGAGTCCGCTGTTGCCTCCTATGAGCAGGTCGTTGCCGTCCTCATAGAGTGCCGACACGTGCAGGTTCGAGAGTTGACGCAGCGGCTCGGAATTGGCGGCATACACCGCCCGGCCGTTGCCGTCGTAGCATTGCAGTCCGTTTTTCGTGCCAAGCCATAAGAAACCATACTGGTCGCGCAAGGCTGTAGAGTTTTCCGTATCAGCACCTATGCCGGTAGTGATAAGGTCGAGTGAAAAGCTGCTTGCAGAAACCGGGTTCGCTTTAACGACAGGCAGCATGACGAACAACAGCAAGCAAAATGTATAAATCATTCTGATTAAAATAATAAAAGATATGGTATCTTTATGACACACACAAACATTTTAAT
>CAMFSS010000109.1 GCA_945983195.1 uncultured Prevotellaceae bacterium
CGAGGCTTCGGGGAGGGTATTTATGCTCTTTGGTGTTTTACCGGACAGCAATATTCCGTTATATTGTCACTTACTGATCACTCACTTCTTGTGTGCAAGCAGATACTGCGCAATTTGCACGGCATTGAGGGCGGCACCCTTCTTGATCTGGTCGCCTACCACCCAGAATGAGAGTCCGCACTCATTGGCAAGGTCCTTGCGGATACGTCCTACGAATACAGGGTCCTTACCCGATGTGAACAGAGGCATAGGATACTGCTTCTCGGCAGGATTGTCTATCACCACCAGTCCTTCACCCTTTGCAAATGCCTCGCGTGCCTCATCTACACTGACAGGACGCTCAGTTTCCACCCACACAGCCTCGCTGTGGGCACGGATTACGGGCACGCGCACGCACATCGCGCTCACGCTAATTTCGGGCTCATGCATGATTTTGCGCGTTTCATTGAACATCTTCATCTCCTCCTTGGTGTAGCCATTGTCCTGGAACACGTCGATGTGAGGAATCACATTATATGCGAGCTGATAGGCAAACTTCTCCACTTTTGGCTCTTTGCCCTCGGCAATGTCGGCATACTGCTGCTTAAGCTCAGCCATAGCCTGTGCGCCTGCACCGGGGGGTGCCTGATAAGTGGCTTCGTGCACACGCTTAATCTTTGCGATGTCGTTGATTGGCTTCAGCGCAACCACCATCTGTATTGTCGTGCAGTTAGGATTGGCAATGATGTTACGCGGTGTGCACAGTGCATCGGCTCCGTTCACCTCTGGCACTACAAGGGGCACATCTTCGTCCATGCGGAATGCGCTGGAGTTGTCGATCATGATGGTGCCATGCTTGGTTATAGTTTCGGCAAACTCCTTCGATGTTCCGGCACCAGCCGACGTAAAGGCGATGTCGATACCGCGGAAGTCGTCGTTGTGTTTCAATTCCTGCACTTCGACTTGAGCCAAACAGAGAAAGCTCGTCGATAGGAAAATTCTGCTCCTCAAGTACGCGGAGAAACTCCTGACCTACGGCGCCGCTTGCGCCAACGATTGCTACGTTCATTTCTTTGTCTTTCTAAAAAAATATATCTATAAAACTTGGTTTGTTATTCTTCATTTTTATTGCCCTCCAGCTTGCCGTAGTAAGCCGCATCGTCGTTGATTATGTCGAGGGCACGCAGGAAGATGGGATTGCGGTGATTGCTCACCACATAGAATGCTGCCGGGTCGGTGTAGACATCGCGTGCAAGCAGTGCTTTTGTCACATTGCGCATCAGTTCACGGCTCTTGGCAAACTGCTCCTCATCAATCTTTATGCTGTCACTCTCACCGAGGCGGCACAGGTCGGCAAGCATCTCGTCGCTCACGTCGAAGTGCTTGTCGAAGTCTGCGTCATTCTTCCACTTTTTGAGAATCTCTTTGCGGTGGCTGTCGACGTAGGATATGACATAGCGATTGAAGATGCCCTTTGCCATAATGTCGCGGTAGTATTTGGTATATTCCACAGTGTCGAGCGGAACAAACTCATCGGGCATAATTCCACCGCCGCCGTAAATCACTCGCTGCTTGTTGAGCGTGGTGACGCGGAGCGAATCGGCAAAGTGTATGCTGTCGGCATGCGCCAGCTCTCCGTCGCGGTAGCGGTTGTAGATGTCCTCGTTGTAGCTCTTCTTGTCGCCTGCCTCGTAGGGCTTCTGTATGCAGCGGCCCGAAGGTGTATAGTAGCGGGCTATGGTGAGGCGAACCATCGAGCCGTCCTCGAACCGGATTGGCCGTTGCACAAGCCCCTTTCCGAAGGTGCGGCGTCCCACTATCACACCACGGTCCCAGTCTTGGATTGCGCCTGAGAGTATCTCGCTTGCCGATGCCGAATACTGGTTGACCATGAACACTGCCTTCATGTCGCGCAGCTTGCCGCCGCCATGGGCTATGGCATCATAGCGCGGCGAGTTGCGTCCTTCGGTGTAGACTATTGTCTGGCCGTTCTCAAGGAATTCATTTGCAAGCTCAGTGGCAATTTGCAGATATCCGCCACCATTGTCGCACAAGTCGACGATAATCTGCTTCATGCCCTCCTTCTTCAGTTTCTTCACTGCGTCCATAAATTCCGAATGTGTCTTCTCGGCAAAACGGCTTATGCGCACATATCCCGTGACCTTGTCGACCATGTATGCAGCATCAATGCTGAATAGCGGAATGTTGTCGCGCACTATGCGGAAGTTGATTAGCTCCGGCACATTGTGACGCTTCACCTTCACGCACACCTCAGTGCCCTTGGGACCGCGAAGCCGCTTCATTATGTTGCTGTTCTTCATCTTGACGCCTGCGATTGTAGTGTCGTTAACCTCCACAATGCGGTCGCCGGCAAGAATGCCGACACGCTCCGACGGACCGCCCACTATGGTCTGAATCACATAGAGCGTATCCTCCTTCATGTTGAATTGTATGCCTATTCCGCTGAAGTTGCCCTGTAGCGGCTCTTCAAGCTCCTTGGTTTCAGTGGGATTGGAGTATGTGGAATGTGGGTCGAGCTTGTCGAGCATTCCCTTGATGGCATCTTCCACCAATTTGTCGTTGTTCACAGAGTCAACATAGAACTGGCTGATTGCAAAATGTGCATTCAGCAGCTTCTTGATCTGCGTCTGTCCCGACACATTGCCTGCCACAACTATGGCTAAGCCCAAAACAATCAGTGATAAAATTCCTTTTCTCATTATTTCCTAAAAAACTGTTTTTTTCGTTCTGTTTCACATTCATAGCTACCCGGTGCACCGCCGGCTACTACTGCTTCTTCACTTTCCACGTCGATGGAATCAGGCTCGGGTCGCAATGGCGCGGCAGATAGTCCGACACGTCGTGGTTGTATTTCACCAGCTCGCGCACAATGGTCGAGCTGATGTGCCCGTATTCGGGAAGTGTGTAGAGCAGCACACTCTCAATGCCCGATAGTGCGCGGTTGGTCTCGGCAATGTTCTTCTCATATTCGAAGTCCTGAATCATGCGCACACCGCGCAGAATGTAGGTTGCGCCACACTCGCGGGCAGCATCTACGGTCAGCCCCGTGTAATGAATCACGCGCACTCGCGGCTCATCGCGGAATATGCCCTGTATCCACGCCAGCCGTTCCTCGGCTGTAGTCAGCGTCTGCTTGTTGTAGTTCACGCCTATAGCAATGACTATCTCGTCAAATAGCGGCAGTGCCCTCTCAACGATTGACTCGTGCCCAATAGTGAATGGGTCGAATGAGCCTGGGAACATTGCCACACGGCGGTTATTTTGTGATGTCTTCTTCATTTTCAATTACCAAATTGTCGATAATAAAGTTCTGGCGCTCCATGGTGTTCTTGCCCATGTAGAAAGCAAGCATCTCCTTCACGGCATCTTCCTTGCGGAGCGACACGCGGTCGAGTCGCATGTTCGGTCCGATAAAGTCCTTGAACTCCTCCGGGTCGATCTCGCCAAGTCCTTTGAATCGCGTTATTTCGGCATCGGCTCCAAGCTTGTTGATTGCGCGTATTCGCTCCTCATCGGTGTAGCAGTAGTAGGTCTCAGCCTTCTCGCTGCCGCCTTTCTTCCCTGCACGCGACTTGCGGCGCGCCTCCTTCTTGTTGCGCACGCGGAATAGCGGTGTCTGCAATATGTACACGTGACCTGTCTTTACCAGCTCCGGGAAGAACTGGAGCAGGAACGTAATCATGAGCAGACGTATGTGCATTCCGTCGACATCGGCATCGGTAGCGATAATCACCTTGTTGTAGCGCAGCTCGTCGATGCCGCCCTCTATGTTGAGCGCAGCCTGAAGCAGATTGAATTCCTCATTCTGATAGACTACCTTCTGCGGCATACCGAAGGAGTTGAGCGGCTTGCCTCGCAGTGAGAACACGGCCTGCGTTTCCACATCGCGTATTTTGGTGATGGAACCGCTTGCTGAGTCACCCTCAGTGATGAAGATCATCGACTGGTCGCGCTTGTCGCCCTTGGCATCGTTGTAGTGCACCTGGCAGTCGCGCAGCTTGCGGTTGTGTAGAGCCACCTTCTTGGCTCGCTCGCGGGCCTGCTTGGTCACACCGGCTATTGCCTTGCGCTCCTTCTCCGACTCCTGTATCTTCTTGAGCATCGCTTCTGCCACATGAGGCTCGCGGTGCAGGAAGTTGTCAAGCTCCTTCTTCACAAAGTCGTTGATGAATTTGTACACCGTAGGTCCACCCTCCCACATCACCGTGCTGCCAAGCTTGATTTTCGTCTGCGACTCAAAGATTGGCTCCACCACCTTTATGCTTATGGCGGCAACTATGCCGTTGCGTATGTCGGAATATTCAAAATTTTTCGCAAAAAACTCCTTGATGGTGCGCGACAGTGCCTCGCGGAATGCCGACTGGTGCGTACCGCCCTGTGTGGTATGCTGTCCGTTTACGAATGAGTAGAACTCCTCGCCATACTGTGCCGTGTGTGTGATTACAAGCTCAATATCCTTGTCCTTGAAGTGTATGAGCGGATAAAGCGGGTCGGTGGTCATGTATTCGTTCACCAAGTCCTCCAGTCCGCGGCGCGAGTGATACTTCTTGCCATTGTAGATGAGCGTCAGTCCGGTGTTCAAGAACGAATAGTTCTTAATCATCATTTCGATGAAATCATCGTGGTAGGAATAGTTCACGAAGATTGAATTGTCGGGCTCAAATTGCACAAGCGTACCGTTCTCCATATCCGCAGGGGCTTCTACAATTCCGCTCTCACTGATGAGCTTGCCCTGCTGGAATGTTGCCGAGGCACACTGCCCGTCGCGGAAAGCCTGCACGAAGAAATTACTCGACAGCGCATTGGTGGCTTTCAAGCCCACACCGTTGAGTCCTACCGAACTCTTGTAGCTCTCAGTGTCGAACTTGCCGCTGGTATTCATCACCGAAGCTGCCTTGGTGACATCGGCAAGTGGGATTCCACGACCGTGGTCGCGAACTGAGACCACTCCGTCGGACACCTCGACTTCAATCACCGTACCGAAGCCGGCAGCATGCTCGTCGATAGCATTGTCGAGCACCTCCTTCAGCAGTACGTAGATACCATCATCGCTCTGCGAACCGTCGCCAAGCTTGCCGATATACATACCCGGACGGCGGCGAATGTGCTCAAGAGCCTCAAGCGTCACCAGCTTGTTGTAGTCACCGGGATTGCCCGCGCCTGCAGTGCCATCAGCACCCTCGCCGGCGAGGTTATTAAGATTCACTATGTTGTCGTCAAGTTCTTCTGCCATATTATTTCACTATAAGTGTGCAAATTTACAAAAAATCCGCGCAAATCGAAAGCAGAGCATCAAATTTATTTGAATGCTATGCTGAGATGCCGCCGGATTTATCCAAAATCCGCGCAAATCGAAAGCAGAGTGCCAAATTTATTTGAGCACTATGCTGAGATGCCGCCGGATTTATCCAAAATCCGCGCATAACAAAAGGTGCCACCTATGCAAGGCGGCACCTCAATATCCTGTAGTGAAAGCCACTAAATATACTTAGCCACTGCGCGCTCCAGCTCGGTTATATCCGTCACACGCTGCACCAGTTCACCCTTACGGTCGATTATATAAGTGAGCGGCACCTGTGTGACATTGTAGGATGCCAAGTTGCGCGACTCAAGCCCCATCGGGTCGTAGACGGTAATCCATGGCAGATTCACTGCCGACTGTCGCCACTGGAACTCCTCTGTGTCGATTCCCACCTGATAAATTTCAAGCCCCTGTGCCTTGTATTTGCGATAGATGTCGGCAAGCACCTTGTTGCACACCGGCGACCACTCTGCGCTGTACACGGTGAAGTTGAGCAGCGTCACCTTGCCCTGCTTTGCCACTTCCTGAAGGTCCTGCATCACACCTTTCTTGTCTTGCAGCTTGATGTCGATAAGCGTAGTTTCTGAAATGAACATTGTGTCGACCGGGGCGGTAGCGTGGTGACGCTCGGCAAGCCCCTGGCGAAGCTTGCCCACCATGTACGACGTGCGCGGGTCGTTAGGTCGGAACGAATTGAAGGCATTGGTCACCGCCCCGATTATCTTGAAGTCGAAGTCGTTCACCGGATTGAAAAGCGGCTCATCGCCAATATACTTGTTGATGATGTAATACGAAACTATGCTGCTCGGGTCGCCAAGAATCTGGTTGGCAAGCTCACGCTTCCACTCCTCGGCCTTTGCCGTAAATTCATTGGCAGGAAGGGCACTCAGCTCCATTGCCTTCTTGTCGATATTCATCATCTTCACGGCATTGTCGCTGCCACTCAGCTCATAGTCGGTGCCAAATCCGGCAAGCGTGGTCTTTATCTCAATGCGGTCGAGGCTGTCGATGGGGAAATAAATCATCTTGTCACCGAGGCGGAGGCGATAAACGTCTGCAAACTGCGGTGCAGGCTGCTCGATGCTGAACTTGCCGCTGCCGGTAGTCTTCACCGAGTCAACGATATACCAGCGTCCGCTGTTCGACGATTCAAGCACCATCTTGGTGGTGTCGGCTGCGCCCTCAATGTTTCCGGTCACTCTGAAACCGCCATCACTGCAAGAGCACATCACAGCAGCCATAGCTGCAATCGAAAGAATATATTTCTTCATAGATGTCAAAAAAAAATAATATGTATTGAAGTCAAAAAAAATAAATCTCTATTTGAAAATTCCTGCAAATCTACGAAAAATTTGTGCAAATCGAAAGCAGAGTGCCAAATTTATTTGAGCACTATGCTGAGATGCCGCCAAATTTATCTAAAATTTGTGCAAATCGAAAGCAGAGCACAAAATTTATTTTAGTGCTATGCTGAGATGCCGCCAAATTTATATAAAATTTTCTTGAACAAGAATGTTTTTTTGATGGATTATTCCTACATTTCCTCTAAGAAAGTTAAGGCCGAGACTGTCTTTGTGAGTGGAAAAGAG
>CAMFSS010000110.1 GCA_945983195.1 uncultured Prevotellaceae bacterium
GTTACTTCCGTCCTCACACCACACTGCGGCTCAACAACAAGATTTTGAACAAATACCGCACTGTATATCAGGTGAACCCGAAGCAAAAGGCGACATTTAAGTTTCTCTCCGACACAATCCCCAATCCACGCAGCCTTTTCATCATTCGTGGCAAACGCTACGTCTGTGAAAAGTTAACTGCAACATTCACCTCGCAGGGAATGTCGCAGTTAATCAAAGGCACATTTTATCCTGTTTTAGAAACTTAATTAATACTAATATATCTTTAATATACGCCAATATTAAAGAATTTAGTTAAAATATATCGAATTTTCAAAGGCGCTTAAAAGAGGCTGTTTTTGTACCACATTTTGACCCCTTAAGGTCAAAGTGTACCACAATTTGTAGTACAGTACCACAAAAATACTTTCCATAACTCTCTGTGGCACAACTGACTATGAAAAATTTTGTGACCGCACTCGGATCACTTGAGGAAATCGCTGATATTTCTATCAGCGATTTTTGTATTATTTACGTACATGTGCACGGATTTTGCTCATCTATTTTGTAACTTTGCAGAAAGTTTTAAGCAAGTGATGCAATATGGCACATAAGAAGATTGTAATTCGTAAAGAACAAGGCGTTGATGTTGAGGCTGTTGCTCCGGTGATAGTGTCGGCAAGTAGGGCTACGGATATTCCTGCTTTTTATGCTGATTGGTTCTTCAATCGCCTTGATAAGGGCTATGCATCGTGGCGAAATCCGTTTAATGGGAAGGATAGTTATGTGTCGTATGCAAACACGCGATTTGTGGTGTTTTGGTCAAAGAATCCGAAACCGCTAATTCCGTATTTGCCAATTCTGCAAGAAAAAGGCATAGGCTTCTATATCCAATTTACGCTGAATGGCTATGATGTTGAACAGTTAGAACCGGGGGTGCCTCGGCTTGCTGAAAAAATTGACACATTTAAAAGAATCGCTGATGAATATGGCTTGGAAAGCGTTGTTTGGCGGTTTGACCCGCTGATTCTTACTGATAAGATTTCACTGGAATTGCTTTTGCACAAAATCTCTGCTATTGCGGAGCAACTGAAAGGCTATACGGAGAAGTTAGTATTCAGTTTTGCCGACATTGCCGATTATCGCAGTGTGGCACGCAATCTTCGTGCTGCGGGAATAAATTATAAAGAGTGGGACACTGAAACCATGCTGACTTTTGCTCGCCTGCTTGCGGATATGAGGCTGCCGTTTCGGCTTGCCACTTGTGCAGAGGCTATAGATTTGGAAGAATTTGGCATAGAGCATAATCGCTGCATAGATGCGGAATTGATAGCACGCCGTTCGCAAGATGATGCTGAATTACAATCTTTTTTGCAACGTGCAAAGCTGGATAGCGGTCAACGAAAACTGTGCGGCTGCATCCTCTCAAAAGACATCGGAGCCTACAACACTTGCCCGCACCTCTGCCGCTACTGCTACGCCAACTATTCGCCACAAACGGTGATGAATAATTTCAGAAAGCACACAAATTCTTCAGAATCAATAATATAAAAATTAATGTAGGTATGAAAAACACAGCAACAACGGAAATCGTCCGGTCTTTTCCCTCTTTTGATTATTTTTTAGAAAAAGCAAAGCGTCGTATAAATCATATTTCGCAAAAGCGCCAAGAACTAATCGAAAAATTTGAATATTAACACATTTTTTTCGATTAAATTGCTTTATATGCATTACAAAAGACCCAAAACAAAAGGCTACGTTTAGAGTGCAGTCTTCTCTGACACTGTCCCTAATCCTTGCAAGGGAATGTCGCAGTTAATCAAAGGCAGCTTCTATCCTGTTTCAGAAGCTTAATTAATGCAAATATTGCTTTAATATATGCCTTTATCAAAGAATTTAGTTAAAATATATTGAATTTTCAAAGACGCTTAAAAGAGGATGTTTTTGTACCACATTTTGACCCCTAAAGGTCAAAGTGTACCACAAAAACACTTTTCCATAACTCTCTGTGGCACAACCGACTATGAAAAATTTTGTGACCGCACTCGGATCACGGAAAGTCGCTGGCAGTAATGCCGGCGATTTTTTTATGCGATTCTGGGGAATGTGACATGGGATGGGCTGGATTCAGCAGCTTCTTCGGTTAGGTTTCGGAGAGGCGGTGCAGAAGGGATTCGAGGCTGTCCTCCTTATTGAGTTTCAGGCGTGTGCGCAAGCGATAGCGTGCCGTTATTACTGATTTGTATTCAATTCGCATAACGCGGGCAATCTGTCGGTTGTCCATTCCCATAGCTATGTATGTGGCAAGCCGCTTGTCGTTTTCGGAGAGGTTGGGCGATATTTCGAGCAGGCGCGCCATGAAATTAGGGTGCACATTGGCATACACTTGCTGGAATGAGGCAAGCTCATCGCGGTTGGAAAGTTGAGCTCTTAGTGCGCTGCACACTCGGGCACCGTCGGCGTAGGGTATGCGCCCGGCATCCATCAGTTCTGTAATGGTATTTATTGTGGTGTCGATGGCATTCTCATTCTCCTTTACTACTGCCAGCGACGATGCAAGCTGAAGCTGGTTGCGGGCAAGATGCAGGTCCGACTTCATTTTCTCCAGTCGGAGGTTGTTGTGACGTCGCAGAAGCATTGCAATTACTGCCATTGCAAGAAAAATCAGCGACACGGTGAGAGCCGAATAGAGCATTCGTTCAATGGTCTTTTCCCTGACAGCCGCTTCGTGGCTCAGCTTGATTTTCTGCTTGGTCAGGCGGTTGAGCATATCCTGCCCCGTCTGTTCCTGCTGCAAGGAATCTTTTAGGGCGATACTCCTGTGCAAGTAGATGAGTGCGCTATCAAGCTTTCCTTCATTCTCAAGAACTGAGGCGTATACGCCGAGAATCGTAGCGGCGTAATCGGGAATGATGGTCGGTGTCAGAAGCCTCTGGGCCTGGCGCACGACTATTCCGGCAGAGTCGATTTTGTGGCGAGACAGCATGTCGGACGCAATCAGCGCCTTATAGAATGCTTCGAGATTGTCGAATCCGGGCTTGTTTTCGACGAGCGGCAAAGCCCGAATGATGTGGTTCACATCGGGGTGCTCGGAATAGCGGTTGTGCAGAATCACAGTGAGCAGAGTGGTGTCGCGCTTGGCGGTTGCGTAGGCTTCGAGGTCGGTCATAATGCTGTCGTAGAGCAGCGGGTTGATTTCGGCAATGGCTTGTGCCACCGAGAGTTGCAGCTTCCGTTCCCACTGTTCGAGTCCCAATTGGTGAAACAGTCGGCTGCTTTGCCTGAAAAATGATAGAGCTGCTGCCGAATCTCCAAGGTTGAGGTAAACGAGCCCGATGTTGTTGAGCGTGCCTGCCGTGGTGAGTGAATCGCCGAATTTTCGTGCCAGCGCGAGCATTCGCGTGTTGTCGAAGTACCGCTCTTCGAGGGTCCTGGGCTTTAGCTTCTTTTCAATGTATTGAAGCCTGAATATGTCGTAGGGATAAGTCACGGTGTCGCCATAGGCTCGGTAGGCATTTTCTATTTCTTTGGCCGCATCGTTTTTCCAGGCTTCGGCGTAGGAACTGAATCGGTCGTAGTAGCGGGCGCGGAAAAGCGCAGCACGGGCAGCCTTCAAGTGAGAAGCTGTGTCGAGCTGAGCCAACTCAGAAAGGCGCCGGGTAAGCACAAATATCGAGTCGGCACTTTCATCGGTGGCATAAGCCATCTCAATGAGTCGTACAACCGAGTCAACATCACTCCCTGCCGGACTCCAAAGGAAATATGGGTCGACTTTCCGCGGCTTACTGCAACCGAAGAGTAAAAACGACAAAAATATACGAGGTAGGATATTTCGCATGCTCAAAGATAACTAATTATCTTTGAATAAGCGCAATAAATTGCTGTCTATAATTTGTCTATACGAACAATTTTGCCGTTTTATAGTGTAAACCTATCTTTGGGGCAACTAAAAATTCAACGTATTGAACAAATTAATTCAAATTTAATTACAATTTAACACTTCAAAGCTATGAAGCATTATTTACTCACTTTGTCAGCCTTGGCTGTAGCTTTTGCAGGAATGGCAGCTCAGCCAACGGTCAAGCCGGTGGAACGAGGGAATTCCCAAGCCGGCTTTGTAGGAAAAAACAAGTCACTTAACACTTGGAATGCAAATCAAGGCGGTATGCTAAAGGCTACCCCTCAAGATGAAACTACAGTCGACGACCTTCTGCGCGACCCGGAGGGAACCGTATTCAGCGGACCTTACGATTCAGAGACAGCCAACTGGACCGGAACACAGAGTTCTGACCAAGGCCGCCCTGAGAATCCCACAAAATTCTACCAATATTATAGCGGCTGCGTAAAGTCGGTCAATGCAGTGCGCGTGATCGGCGAGTTCAGCTATTGGGACGGTGATGACTATGAATGGTATAAGTGCGGCGACCGTCCGGGCTATGACGAGAACTACACTATGACCAACCCTGTGAATTTCGAGATTTCATTCTACCGACTTGGCGAGGACGGACTCCCCGGTGAATGCGTATTCAAGAAAGTGATGCCACTCATCGGTCGCTACACGGGCATCATCGACGGATATGAAGGCAACTACGGACCACTCATGGAGTTCATTGCCGACCTTGGTGAGGATGTGAAGCTCGAGACCGGCTTCTTCTCATTCAGTGCCGTTGCCGAGGAGGGAGTAGTGCCCACATGCTGGTTCTCAGTGTTTACATCCGACAGCTCATTCGGCTACGGAATAACCAACATGGAGCCTTACGGCTATATGGGAGCCTCTCCGTGCGTTTTCAGCCTCATAGGAAGTGGCGAATATGCAGCTACCAAGGCTCTCAAGGTGGGCGATATCAGTGCACCATCATCGCTCGCGTGTGGTCCGATGGAGCAGGTGCGCGTGTCTATTACAAACGTGGGTACCGCAGACATCAACGACATCGCACTTCAGCTTGAGGTAGATGGCACAGTTGTAGCTACCGAACGTCCGGGTATCAATCTTGCTCCGATGAGCACGCGCGACTATGTATTTGCCACTCGCGTCGATCTCACAGAGCCGGGCGAGCATATCATTAAGGTGACAAATGTGACTCCAAGCATTGAAGACATAAGCGTTGTGAGCAACACGGTCACTACCACTACACTCGCACCGGGAGAGGTGGCTGAATCATTTGGCAAATACTCCTATGAGGAAGATGTGCTCACACATGTGACCATCGGCACTATCGACAATGAATCAGAACCTAACGAAGAGGGATATGAGGACTTCACCAACCTCTCTACCGACATCACAGTGGGTGAAACACTCCAGCTTACAGCCACTCTCAACCCCGATGGTGATGGCGGTATTGTAGGCGCATGGGTTGACTGGAACTGCGACGGACGTTTCGACGGCGAAGGCGAACTTATGGGCTACTCGAATGGGGAGCCTATTGCGGTGGCTCTTCCCGCTGGCGCAAGCGTTGCTCCCGGACCGAAGCGACTTCGTGTAATCGGTTCAACCAACACCTATACCGTATTCGAACCTCACGGCAGTTACTATTACGGACAGACTGAGGACTATACACTCAATGTGGTCAGCCCGGAAAATTCGGCAATCGCCGTGTTTGGTGAAAACGTGCTTATCAACGAACTTGACGACGAAGTATCGACACTCGAAGTTCCGGTGTCGAATGAAGGTGAAGTGGAACTTGTGGGCAAAATAGCTGTAGCCTACGAACTTCCGGCAATCTACACCGACCGCAACATTTCGAAGGCTCCGGCCAACGTGAAGATAAAGTGCGCCAACCGCGCAGTGAAAGCATCGGAAACTCATGTCGACGACGTGGCCTACGTTCTGCACTACGACCGCGGACAAGTGAGCGCAGTGAGTGTGGGCAACTACACCACGGCAATCTTCGGTCAGAGCTATGCCTCTGAGCTGATGACCGCAGTGAAGGGCATGACAATCGAGTGCATTGATGCCTACATCGAATCAGTGCCAACGAAGGCAGTGGCTCAAATCTATGAAAAGGACGGTGACAGCTATGTAGTCGTAGCCGAGAAGGGATTTACGCCGACAGCCAAGTCGTGGAACCACATCACACTCGACGAGCCTTACATAATTACAGGCAAAGAGATAATCTATGCTGTGAAGATTGAAGGCATGTCGGCAAGCAAATTCTATATGGGAATTGACGAAGGTCCTGCAGTACGCGGTTATGGCGACCTCTGCAACGTGGGCGGAAGCACATGGTGGTCGATGGGTGACCTCGGAATCGACAGCAACTTCTGTGTTCGTGCCAATGTGACCGGCACTCGCACTGCCGAGCTTTCATGGCTCTCAATCGACAAGGAAGAACTGAGCGTAGCACCGGGTGCTACCGACAACCTGAAAGTGACATTCAGCCGCGCCAACCTGCTTGAAGGCACTTACGAGGGCAGCATTGTGTTCACTACCAACGACCCGCTTTGCCCAACAAAGACTATCCCCGTCTATATGACAAAGAACATCAAATCGGGCATTGACGCTGCCAAGGCCAATAGTGTCAAGGCTATTGTCGACGGAAACAACCTCGTGCTGACTTCGGAGAAGATCATCAGCACAGTGAGAATCATCGGAACAACAGGCTTCACCGCAGACAGCAACACAACTGCCGGAAACCGTGTGGCAGTGGCTCTCGACAACTGCCCGGCAGGCATATATGTGGTGAGCATACGCTACAACGACGGTTCGAAAGAGGCTCTGAAGCTGGCAATCGGCCGCTAATCACATTCCATTAATATGCACATCGAGGAGGCTGCCCCAAAGGCAGTCTCCTTTTTGCATGTTATGGGGCAAATTCAATTGGGCAGAAAAAGACAGAGGCTTGATTCTCAAGAATCAAGCCTCTGCAGGTGGTGCCACCAGGAATCGAACCGGGGACACAAGGATTTTCAG
>CAMFSS010000111.1 GCA_945983195.1 uncultured Prevotellaceae bacterium
GGTCACCTCCATGAGGTGGTCGTCGACGATGTTGGCAAGGTGATATGTAGGGAGGTCGTCGGCGCGCTTGTAGAGCACCTTGTCGTCGAGAATCGACGAGTTGATGGTCACTTTTCCGCGAATCAGGTCGTTGACTTCCACATCGCGGTTTGGCTCTATCTTGAAGCGCACCACATACTTCTCTCCGGCTTCGATGCGAGCCTTCACCTCCTCGGCAGGGAGGGTGAGCGAGTTGCGCATAGACAAGCGTGTGCGGGCGTCGTATTGGAAGTTGGGCATTTCATTGCGCTTCGCATCAAGTTCCTCAGGGGTGTCGAAGGCGTAGTATGCCTTTCCGGCATCGAGGAGCTTCTGTACATGCTCGCGGTAGATGTCGCGACGCTCCGACTGCTTGTAGGGACCGTAGTTGCCACCTTCACGCACGCCTTCGTCGATGCCAATGCCGAGCCATGCAAGAGCTTCGTTGATATAATCCTCGGCTCCGGGCACAAGGCGTGTGGAGTCGGTGTCTTCAATTCTGAGAATCATGTCGCCGCCATGCTGGCGTGCAAACAGATAGTTGTAAAGTGCGGTGCGGACGCCGCCAATGTGCAGCGGGCCTGTTGGCGACGGTGCAAAGCGAACTCTAACTCTTCTTTCCATATCAATATCGTGAATAGTTGATGATTTCGTGATTAAGAATATTTTCGGCAAAATTACTAATTTTTGGCGTATTGTGCAAGAACACAACACATCTCTCACGGTGTGGCATTTCGTGACACGAAAGAAATATCCCCGGCAAGCAGCCTATGTGGGGCTGTGCCGGGGATAATTAGCTATATTGTGATGCGCAAGCCATTAGCGGACAACCTTGGTGGTTGCCGATGCTGTTGCTGTGCTTGCCTTCACTATGTAGATTCCCGATGCGAGCTGGCTGAGGTCGATTGAGCTGCCCTTTGCGGCAGCGACTGTGCGGCCGTTGGTGTCGACAACGGTGATGTCGGCAACTTCGCCTGCAATAACCTTGTTGCCTGCCACCTTGAGTGCAAGACCATTCTTCGAGCCAATTGCATTCACGCCAACCGAAGGCTTGGTGCAGCCGCGGAACTGGAGATTGTCGAATGAAATGGCATCGCCCGACTTGGAAATCATGCGAATTTCAATCTGCACATTCTGTCCCTTGAATCTGCCAAGCTCAACGCCGCGGTTCATGCGGTCGGTTCCTTCGATAGTCACTTCGGCGAGCGTGCTGTAGGAGCGTCCCCAGTACGGGTCTTCATACCATGCGCGGATTTGATACGACTCATAGAAATAGGGGCTCATTGAGCCGGCGTTCCACACGAAGCAAGCGTCGTCGGCATTGACTGCTACTTCAGGAAGTAAGCAAGAGCGGTCGATTTGGTCTACACCGTTGACCCACGATGATGCACCGAGCATCTTAGTGCCGTAGTAGGGGTGTGAACCTAAGCTGACGATATTCCAGCCTGTTTCACCAAACTCAGCAACTGCCGACGGGTCGAGAGTGCCTTCGTCGTTCACTTCGAAAGTGAAATCTTCAGGAACGACAGCGTTCTCGAAGTCGTAGAGAATATCAGAGCCTGTGAGCAGGCGGAAAGAGTGGGTGAGCGAGTTGTTGTCGGCATTTGAGTCGCCCTCGCAAGCTACTTCTATGCTGATGGTGTGGTTGCCTTCAATGGCACTTTCAAGAGCCTTTCCAATGGTGATTGCCTTGTCCTCCTGTGCGCCAAAGGTGACAACCTTGTTGTAAATCTCGGTGTCGTCGAGCTTGACGGTTACGGTGCCGCTGACTTGTGCGATTCCCAGATTCTTGATGTTGAAAATCACGTCGTGCGAAGCCTGGACGGGGAGATAGGCACCAGGATTCGACAGACCGCTTACAGCGAGGTCGATGTCGGAGCTTTCGATGCGCTCGATTGAGAGGTCGTCGATGGTAATCCAGTTTTCGTCCTTGTCGGAGAAGGCGTAGAAGCCGATGTAGATGGTCTGAGCTTCATCGAAGTGCATGATGCTAATCGACTCCTCATAGGCACCGCGTGCGAATGGGGCATACTCCACAATTTTGTTGGTCATAGCCTCGGGAGAACATTCGCTACCGTAGTAGACTGCAAATTTCTCGGGGTGATTATCGTCGCCCGAGTACCAGAACTTGAGTGCGTAGTAGCCCGGCTCCACCTTGATAGGCTCCATGATCATCCAGTCGTCGGCGTTGTTGTTCTTGTCGTAGTTGTAGCCAAGGAATCCAACGCCTGAGCGAGCCATTGAGAACCATCCGCTTCCTACTCCGATTTCCCAGTCGCCTGAGTCGTTGTTGAGGTTGAACGACTTGAAGTCGTCGAGATACTCGGTAGGCTCGAATCCGGTGAAGTAGGGCACTGTGGCAGCGGCGATGTGGCGCACCTGGGTTGAGATGCTGTTGTTGCTTGCCTCGATGTCGCCTTCAACCGACACTTCGGCAGTGACGGTGTAGAGCTCACGCGGAATGGATAGGTCGGCCTTTGCATTGAAGGTGTACTCAATTTCAGCACCGGCTTCGATAGTGGTGTTGACAGTCTCGGTGGCGCACAGCTCATCATTAACGAGGAATGAGAGATTGAATGATTCCACTGTCTCAAGACCATTGTTTGCCACCTTTACGGTCACGGTCTGCGGGTCGGTAATGTCGCGACCGGTGACGGGCGACACGATTTCAGTCACGGCAAGGTCGATAACCTTTCCGACAGTCTCAACGGTGAACGACTTGAGATAGAGTCGCCATTTGTCGGGATTGGAAGTAGCTTTTACGCCGAAGTGGATTGGCTCGCCAGCCTTTCCGTCGACAATAACGAAATAGCCGTGGTCATCCCCAATCAGGTAGCGATGGACACCGAGCAGAGTGGTCATAGCGTCAGCTGTAGCAGCATTTCCGCTGTACACTTGTGCATTTTCAGAGTAGTAGCTGCCTGCCAGTGTGTAGCGCACCATAAGAGAGCCGTCGGTTTCGGGCGTTATGGCAGGAGAGATGAGCCAGTCGTTGGCTGAGTTCGTGCTGTGGTAGGTGTAGAACACACGCGAACCTTCATCGTTTGAGTCTGAGAAAGTCCACGTCTTGCCATCGTTGTTGGCATCTACTACCGTCCATTGCTGGAAGCCTTCCAAAGTGTTGAGGTCGGCTGTGAAGATTGTTTCGGCGCACAGAGGCATAGAAGCCGCAGCAGCCAAAACGAGAGTAATTAATTTCTTCATGTTGCGAATAATATGTTGGTTAGTATTAATTGAATGCAATGCAAACTTGTTTCAGTTGATTCTTTATTTGCTGTGTCAGGGCTGAAATTGTCAGAATCGACGCAAAATTAGCAAAAATCTTTCAATTTCAAATAATAACGCACATTTTTATGCACTATCGCACCGAAAATCATAAAATTAATAGCTGATGCTTATTTTTATTTACATGGCACTTCTTCATTTTTCCCTTTTTCAGTTAATGTCAAGTTAAGGTCAAATATTCGGTGGTATTCGTTCAAAAAAATGCGAAAAACCAATAATATTCCCTTGAAAAAGTGTAAATAATTGGCAATATTCCCTTGAAAAAGTGTATTATCGCTTGCTGATGCAATTATTCCTGAAGTCGATTTAAGCGAGCTATAGGTTATTCAACCGCATTGAATAGTTGCTTGGCATCTTGGTTGAAATTATTTCCACAAAATGCGTTTGCAGGGGGAAGTGGAGCGGACAATGCGCCGGCTTTGTCCGCTCCACAATATGATATAGTCGCGTCTGCGTCGTCAGTGTCAGAGTGCCTTGAATTGTGAGCTGTCGACTCGGCAAAGCGGACAATGATAGTCGGCAGGCATATCGCCGTCGAATTCAGCCACATATCCGCACATGTTGCAGCGGTAGCGGCGTTTCTCGGCAGCCTTTGGAGCCTCTTTCACTTCGTCGCGCTCAGCCACGAAGGTAGGTGCAGTCTTTGGAGCCTTGCCCTTCACCACGCGGTGGTAGTAGTCGTAGGTCATAGGAGTGCCTTCGCCCTTCATGGTGTCGACGAGGCGTGCCATAACCACCACGTGAGTCTCATTGTCGACAAATGTGAGAGCGTCGAGAATGAGTCGTCCGGCAAAAGTGCCTTTCACAAGTGGTGCTCCAGCAACCACATCGTAGCCATAGTCGGCATATTTGTCGACAGTGCGGCTTGAGCAGAAACCGAATTGTCCGATAACGGCGGGGTCGCTTTCCTCGGCAATAATCGAGAGAGAGAATCGCTTGTTGCGCTTAATTGCATCGAGAGTGAAATTGTTCTTGTTGAGCGAAATTGCAAGAATCGGGTTTTCGCTTGTCACCTGGAAGCAGGTGTTTATGGTGCAGCCCCCCGGGCGGTCGCCAGCCATGCAGCCCACCACATAGAGTCCGTAAGTGAGCTTGAAAAGTACGGTAATATCCATAGTTAAATGTTTCTGTTGAGTTGTAATAGTAACAAAATTGTGATGAATGTGGCACATATATGCGCTGCATTACATCTTTCATGGCAAATTTAGCGATATAATTCAAAATGTGCCAAAAAAATCCGATAGATTCTATCTATCGGGCTGCAAAAAATAAAATCCGGCTACACATCACGCGCCACCGGATTCCTTAACCTATGATTCACTTATTTGTTGTTGCTTATATTTTTTGTTTTATATACTTGTCTTGTTGATTCTTCATTTATCATAGTGCATTAAGTTTGTTTCGATAATAAATGAAGTGTATTTAATGAATGGGATGATATTCCACAAAAGCCTCGATTGCCTCGTAGGCTGCCAGACCGAGTCCTTTGTACAGTTCGGCCGTAGCTCGGTTACGGTCCTCAGCGCGCTGCCAGAAGAGACGGTCGTCGTCGCCAAGGAAAGGAGCGTTCTCCATCTGCGACTGGTGCTTGAGGATTGAATTACGCTTGAAGCGCAGCTCCTCGGGGGTTATTGGCACTGCCATTTCAATGTGGTCAATTTCCCACTCTGCCCATGCACCGCGATACATCCAGATGCGGCAATCGTTCATCCAAGGCTCATCGAGCAATTCATCGACGGCGGCGAGCACTGCATCGGTGCACACACGGTGAGTTCCGTGCGGGTCGGCAAGGTCGCCAGCCACGAATATCTGGTGCGGCTTAACGTCGCTGATAAGTTTCTTCACAATGTCCACGTCGCGGCGGCCAAGGTCACCCTTCTTGATTGTTCCGGTTTCATAGAAAGGAAGCTCGCAGAAGTGAATGTTCTCGGGCTTTACGCCGATATAGTAGCAAGCCGTAGTGGCCTCGCATTGGCGGATTTTGCCTTTCAGGAAGCGCACGGCGTCGATGTCGATGTCGCCTGCGTGCTTCTTGTTGATAAAGCCGTGAATCTCGTTGCTCAAGCGGCGATACTCCTCGGTGTCGATTCCGAATCGGCTGCCGATGCGGTCCATAAGCATCACATAGCGCATCATATCCTCATCGCCAACAGCGATGTTGCCCGAAGTCTCGTATGCCACATGCACATCGTGGTGCTGGTCGACAAGACGCTTCAGTGTACCTCCCATCGAGATGACATCATCGTCGGGGTGCGGGCTGAACACTATCACACGCTTTGGATAGGGATTGGCACGCTCAGGGCGGTTGGAGTCGTCAGCATTAGGCTTGCCACCCGGCCAGCCTGTGATGGTGTGCTGAAGGTCGTTGAATATACGGATATTCACGTTGTATGCCGAGCCATTGAGTGCGAGAAGCTCGCTGAGTCCGTGGTCGTTGTAGTCTTTGTTGGTGAGTTTGAGAATCGGCTTTCCTGTCTGCTCGCAGAGCCACACGATAGCGCGGCGAATGAGCTTGTCGTTCCACTCGCACGATGTCACTTTCCAGGGGTGGCTTATGCGAGTGAGCTTTTCGGCTGCCGGAAGGTCGATGTTCATGCTCACATGGCGGTGGAGCTGGAGGAATGAAGCCGGAGTCTGGTCGTTCACCTTGCCTTCCACTGTGTTGAGCACGAGTGAAGAGTAGTTTTCGCCCCATGCGAGGCATATCACCTGCTTTGCGGCGAGTATGTTGGCAATGCCAAGTGTGACGGCGGTTGTAGGCACGTCGTCGCAATGGTACGACGAAGCTATAGCCTGGCGGTTCTCAGGGCTGAGAAGCATGAGTCGGCACGAAGAGCTTGCGCTTGAGCCTTGCTCATTGAATGCCAGTGTGCCAAGTTTGCCAAGTTCGCAAATGAGCAGGTCGATGCCGCCGGCGGAATCAATTTCAGCCTCATAGTCCTTGCAGTATTGGTGAATGTCCTCAAGGTTGTCCTTGTTGCCGAATGTGTGAATGTTTTCGGCGCGCATGTTCACTTTGTCGAGAAGAATACTCTTCAGTCGGGCTATTGTGCTTGGCGATTTCGATGCGTCGATTGGGAAGAAGTCGCCTATGTTGAATACAATCACATTCTCAAAGTCGATAGCACCTTTCTTGTGCAGCTCAACCAACTCGGCGTACACTCGCAGAGTGTTGTCGCCTGCACCGAGCGCAAGCGTACACTGACCTTTCAGTGCCACTGCCTTCTTGATGGCTTCAGCTATGCTTTTGGCAACCTCTACTGCGCCTTCTACGCTCGACTCAAATATGCGGGTGTAGATTTTCTCGTTGCGCGACAGCGATGCCTGCTCAATCTCCGATGATGGGGCATAGTAGCGCTGCGGTATTCTTACCAACTTGATTTGAGAACTGAGATTTGTTTTCATCTGCGTTTATAATTTTGTGCAAACGTACAACAATAATTCTTATTAAAAAATTTAATTAACAAAAATTAAATATTAATAACAATAATTTTAGA
>CAMFSS010000112.1 GCA_945983195.1 uncultured Prevotellaceae bacterium
AGTCAGCCAAGCTCGCTTGCGCTGTTCTGCCGAGTGCAGCCTATCTTATGCAAAGATAGTGCAAATCGAGAGCAGAGTCAGCCAAGCTCGCTTGCGCTGTTCTGCCGAGTGCAGCCTATCTTATGCAAAGTTAATTCATTCTTTTCATTATCTTAAATTTTCACATCACTTTTTTCATACAGCATCATTCAAAAGGCAAAACTTCAACATATCCTTTTTCAGTTAAGACCATTTTCCACTACCAAAAACCTTACCGCCACACACCCCAAATCACCCCGAAAATTACAAATTTGTACAAAACATTTTGAGATTTGTGTCATTTTCGCCAAAAAACTTTTTGAGATTTGTGTCATTTCCACAAAAATAGCCATAAAACACCCCATCCAAAGGCAAAGCGCAGGAGGGGTGGCACAACACGGCGTCACAACATATTTTCCACTAAAGTGTTTTGTACATAACACTTTAGTAATTTTGTCACAGAATCAATATCATTACTGTATGATATGACAAAGATTAAAGTATATTCACAAGAAGAAGCACTCGATTTAACACTTGGAGTCAAAGGATCCCCTGAACGTGATACCTACGATGCTAAGGTTGAAGAATATCTCGTCGGACTCGCAATTCGTAGAGCAAGAGAGGCAAAAAAGCTGACTCAAGAGCAGTTGGGCAATCGCATTGGCGTACAGAGGTCGCGTATTAGCTCTATTGAGAAAGGGGTGAACTTGCGACTTTCAACATTGCGAAGAATATTTAGTGCACTTGAAATGAAAGTTGATCTGAATATCGCAAATATGCCAAGCATTTCCCTTTGTTAAGCCTACACCACTGCACACAACAATTACATTAAAGAGCGTGCACATCGCTGTCGACGGCACGCTCTCTGTTGCTAATTTACGATTGTAGTTACTTCGTGAGGAGCAGTATGGTCCAGCGGTTCTTCACGTTGTGGAGCAGCTCTGTGAGGCCGAGCGGAGCGGCCGAAGCAAGCACCACAGGTATATCCTCCTCATAGAAGCCACTGAGCAGCATTTTGCCACCCTTGCGCAGCACCATGGCATAGCGGTCGATGTCGGCAGTGATGATATTGCGGTTAATGTTGGCAATGACGTAGTCGAATTGCATTTCAGGCTTCAGCAGCGAAGCGTCGCCGAGCAGCATAGTCACATTCTCCACGGCATTGAGCTTCACATTTTCCAGCGTGTTTTGGAATGCAAACTCGTCAATCTCTATTCCCACAGCCTCCTTTGCACCGCACTTCGATGCAAGCATTGCAAGTATGCCGGTGCCAGTACCCATGTCAAGCACCGACTTTCCACGCATGTCTTCGCGCAGAATCTGCTCCACCATCAGGTTGGTAGTTTCATGATGCCCAGTGCCGAAAGCCATTTTCGGGTCAATCACTATGTCGTATTCGAGCCGTGGATAGTCCTTGTGAAAAGTGCTGTGAATCACACAGCGGTCGGCAATCACCATAGGCGTGAAATAGTTCTTCTCCCACTCCTCGTTCCAGTCGCGCCCCTCCACAAACTCATGGATCCACTCTATCCTCGACGTGAATTCGAAGCCGCGCAGTGCCTCTGCCACCTTCTCCTCGGCAAAATCGCCACTCGGAGCGTAAGCCACCACACCTGTTTCAGTCTCGTCAAACCCCTCGAACCCCGCCTCGCACAGCAGTGCTGCCAGAACATCGCATTGTACTTCGTCGACCGGGTCGACGGTAAATGTTGCCTTTATGTAGTCGTTCATTGTTTCGTTAAGTTTCCTGTTATTTCTTTCGACGGAATAATCTGAAAATGTTGTAAGCCACACGCACCACCTTAAGCCCTGTCATGAAGTAGTGCAGCACAGGATGCTTTCCGTCGGCACCACCGGTGAAGAAGCTCAGCACACTGCCGCCCTTCAGTCCGTTACCGGCCACCTGCTGTATCTTCTGTTGCAGAGCCACTTTCTGGAAATCGAGCTTCACCGCCACCATGGCGCGACGCAGGCGCAGCTCGTCGAGCGTTTCACCGCGATATTGCTCCTGGGCTGTTGTCGGCGGGATATTTTCGGTTGCTGTCATGGCATCGTCTTTTTGTGGTTAAAAAATAGCTTCGTTAGGAATCGTGCCACGGGGTCGAGAATCAGCTTCTGCCGCATTGCATACACAGCCAGCATCATCACCACAAACACGCCGCTCACTATCAGATAGGCACCCCAGGTGCAACCAATGGCATCGCTCAGCATAAATACCACGGCAAACGACAGATAGAACAGCACGCATGCCCCGAGTATCATCATCACTGCCACTAAGGCGATGGCCGAAAGCAGCACCACAAGCTTCTCCACCGAGGTGAGCTTGGCATAGTCGATTTGCAGAGTCAGATATTTCTTCAACTCCACCCACAATTCTTCATATTTATTCTCTGTCATAGCTGTAGAAAAAAAGAACATTCTATATGACGTTCACCGCCCGGGAGCACCATTCAGCTGCCGATGCTCCGGGCGGATTTATCCTCACTGCCACGGCAGCGTCACTCAATCTGTGAACTGATTTGGTCCACAAGCTCCTCCACATCGTCGTCGGTGAAGTCGATGCCACGACGCTTGAGTATCTCCTTGATTCGCTTGCGCAAGTCACTGCCCTTCTCGGGTGCAAAAAGTATGGCAGCCAATCCGCCTACCACTGCACCGCCAAGGAATGCATAAATTAATCCTGAATTTTTCATAATTACTTATTTATTTTCATCTTTCAACTCAGCAGAAATCTCATCGACAAGTTCGTCGATTTGCTTGCCTTTGAGGCAAATTCCGCGCTTACGCAGACAATCGGCAATCTTTGCACGAGTGTCCGAGCCCTTTTCAGGCGCAAAAAGTAATCCTACTGCCGCTCCGGCGATAGCTCCGCCAAGCACTGCCAAAATCACATTCAATGGTTTCATATTCAGTAATAAATTAATGGTTCTGTGATAAAAACACTCACCATGCAGCAAATGTTCTCAGGCACTTGACGAAAGTCACGCCAATAGCCACTCAAATTTAGGCATACATTTCCACTTCACCAAGCCAAGCCCCGATTATTTAATCTTTATTAGCACTTCTCGGCAACTTATCATCGCATATCCGCACGAAATTTCGCTGAAATTGGTAAAAATTCCGTTTTTTTAGTTACTTTTGCGCTGAAAAGCGCAGGAGAGTAAAATCGAACTATTGCCCGCGCTTTGGAGTTAATAATTTAGAAGTGACATTTATAACAACAAAAACACTTATCTCATGAAGAAAACGACTCGCTTTTTTGCTGTCGTCATGGTAGCCGTTGCTGCCATTGTCGCTGCCGTGCCTTCACAGGCGCAATTCAAGTTTGGTTTGAAGGCAGGTGCTGCCATCAATAGTCTGAAATTCTCCAACTCCGAAGAGTTAAAGAGCAGTTTCAGCAAGGACAACCGTGCCGGATTCGTCGGTGGTGCCATGATTGAATTCACAGTTCCAGTTATTGGACTCGGCTTCGATTTGTCAGCACTCTACGTTCACCGCGAGACAAAGTGGGTCGACGAAGATTTTGACAACATCAAGCGCGACTATATCGACATTCCAATCAACCTGAAGTACAAGCTGTCAATCCCGGTCATCAATAAGGTTGTAAAGCCTTTCGTAACCACAGGTCCCAGCTTCGCATTCCTCACAAGCAAGAAAGCCATCGAAGATGCCTACAAGAACAAGTCGGTGGATATTGCTTGGAATTTTGGCTTCGGACTTGAGCTGCTGAGCCACGTACAGGTGGCTGCAAGCTACGGTCTCGGACTCACCAACACACTGAAAGCTGTCGGCGTTACCGACAACAGCGAGAAAATCAATGGTAAGAACCGCTATTGGACGGTGACTGCCGCCTATCTCTTCTGACGCACTTGCACTCACGCACTTTCGTGCCGGCTCAGGCAAGCAAAATTTGCTAAAAATTACATAAATGGCGATTTTTTTTGCCGATAACAATAAATTGTGGTAGCTTTGCAGAATAAAACGGCAAAGCACCACATTTTTTTGTTCTTTGCCTGCAATTTTTTAATCAACTTCAATTGAAATGATGAAAAAGATACTGCTTATCATCGCCGTGATTGCTACGGCTATCTCAGGCTCTCTCAATGCCTCAGCCGAAACCCGATGGGGTGTCACTGCTGCCGGCAACATCTCCACTATGAAATTCAACCAACCTCTCGCCTCGACCTCACAGGTGTGCAATTTCAGCGTGGGTGTCACCAGTGAGCTGATAATTCCGGGCATCGGATTCGCCATCGACGGTTCGCTGCTCTACACGCAACTCGGCGGACGCATCAACCTCGGCGAATATCCCGTGTGGAGTGCCGACGGCTACACCAATCCGCGCACCTACCAGCACTATCTTGATATTCGCATCCATCTGAACGTCCACTACTGCACCCTCACCGGCTTCGAGAAGATCACCGCGCCCTACGTGTTCGGAGGTCCTACTTTCACAATCCTCATGGGGCACAGCGACATTCCGGCTATAAAGTATGCCGGCGGTGAGTTTAATCTTCACACAGGTTTTGGCGTGGAGATTGCTCGACGCGTACTGGTCGCCGGAAGCTACAACTGGGGCATGACCTACGCTCTGCGCACACAGAAGCTCGACCAGTACAGTGCCAAAAACCGTTTCTGGCGCGTGTCGGTGACCTATATGTTCTGACGTAGCCACCCTGCATTGCCTTAATGCCATGAACAGCTACGCCGAGGTGCTCCTGCCGCTGCCTCTCTACAGCAATTTCACCTACCATATCCCCGACGACATTGCCGCTTCATTGGGGATAGGATGTCGCGTGCTTGTACCTTTCGGCCGAAAGAAGTTCTACACAGCAATTGTCACAATGATTCATGGCAACAAGCCGCAAGGATATGAGGTGAAGGACATTCTCACCATGCTCGACGACGCTCCTATCGTGCGTCACCCGCAACTGAAGCTCTGGGAATGGATTTCAGAGTACTACCTGTGCTCGCAGGGCGACGTATACAAGGCTGCCGTGCCGTCAGGACTAAAAGTGGAGAGTGAAACTTTCGTCAGTGCCGACCCCGACTACGAGGAGACTTCTTCGGGCGAGCTGACTGAACGCGAACGCATTATTCTCGACTTCACAGCCTCACGCGACCGTGTGCAGCTTGCCGAACTGAGCCGCGCCACAGGCTTCAAGAATGTGGAAGCCATTGTGAGCCGTATGATCGACAAGGGCGCAGTGTATGTAGCCGAGCGCGTGGTCAACAACTACCGCCCACTCACCGAAACGTGCGTAACTCTCACTTGCAGCCACGGCGACGACAATGCCCTCCACCATTTCTTCGACCTCGTAGGACGCAGCAAGAAGCAGGAAGCTCTGCTACTTGCATTCATCGACCTCTCACACTGGCTCAAGAAAACCGCCCCGGTGGAAGTGACAAAAAAAGCCCTGCTTGAGCGCGCCGATGCCGGGCAGTCGGTCTTCAAGGCGGCAATCGACAAGGGTATTTTCCGCGTCTACAAAAAGGAAATCAACCGCTTTGCATCGCTCGGAAGCACTCGCGCCAACCTGCCCACACTCAGCGACGTGCAGAGCCGTGCACTCCACCAGATTCTCGACTCTTTCAGGCAGCATGCCGTCACCCTTCTCCACGGTGTCACTTCAAGCGGCAAGACTGCCGTCTATATGCACCTCATCGCCGAAGCTCTGCGTCTGCGCAAGCAGGTGCTCTATTTGGTACCTGAAATAGCCCTTACCACCCAGCTCACCAAGCGGCTCCAACGCGTATTTGGCGACTCGCTGCTGATATATCACTCCAAGTTCTCCGACAACGAGCGTGTCGACATCTGGAAACGGCTTCTGCAAAGTTCTGAGCCGTGCGTAGTTATCGGTGTGCGCTCGGCAGTGTTCCTCCCCTACTCGTCGCTTGGGCTGGTCATCGTCGACGAAGAGCACGATGCAAGCTACAAGCAGCAAGACCCTGCCCCACGCTACAACGGGCGCAATGTGGCAATGGTGCTCGCACAGATGCATGGTGCCAAGACGCTGCTCGGTTCGGCCACTCCGGCTATCGAAAGCTACTACAACGCCTCTACCGGCAAATACGGACTTGTGTCGCTGCTCACGCGCTACGACGACATTGAGCTGCCCGAAGTGGAAATAATCGACACCCGACAGGCTCGAAAAAAGCACGAAATGAACGGCACATTCTCAGGCCGTCTGCTCGGTCTGTGCCGTGAGGCGGTGGAGAACGGAAATCAGGCAATTCTTTTCCAGAACCGCCGCGGATATGCACCTATGGTCACATGCAAGCAATGCGGCTGGGTGCCCAAGTGCGAGAATTGCGACGTATCGCTCACCTATCACAAGCATCTGCGCACGCTATCATGCCACTACTGCGGATTCACCGTCACTCTCCCCGACCTCTGCCCTGCCTGCAAGCAACCCACAATCGAGATTATCGGCTATGGCACCGAGCGCATCGAGGACGACATTGAAAGCCTCTTTCCCGACTCGCGGATTCTGCGCATGGATCTCGACACCACGCGCAACAAGAACAGCTATGAGCGCATTATCGACGATTTTTCATCGCGCAAGGCCGACATACTCGTAGGCACTCAGATGGTCACTAAAGGGCTCGATTTCGACGGTGTGAGCATTGTGGGCATACTCAACGCCGACACTATGATCAATTTCCCCGATTTCCGATCCCACGAGCGTGCTTTCAACATGATGGAGCAGGTCGCCGGGCGTGCCGGGCGCAAGAGCAGCCAGGGGATAGTGGT
>CAMFSS010000113.1 GCA_945983195.1 uncultured Prevotellaceae bacterium
CACCGGCCCCCGAAGCCGCCCGCAACCGGGCCCTCCACGCTCCGCCCGCCGCCCAAGCGGACACCCTCCTTCTCCTCGGCATTGAAGGCCTTGATGATGCGCAGTCCGCCGAGCGTTTCCTCTATGTTCGATAGCAGCACGCCCCATTGGGTCTGCCCTTCGAGCGATGCACGCTTCAGCCGCTTGCCCACACGCCCCATCACAGTGCCTGCAATCGGCAGCAGCACAAACACGAATATGGTGAGCTGCCAGCTCACTACAATCATCATTGAGAGGCACACCACAATCATTATCGGGTTCTTGAACATCATGTCGAGCGATGCCATGATGGAGTTCTCTATTTCGGTCACGTCACCGCTCATTCGTGCCATAACATCGCCTTTGCGCTCATTCGAGAAGAAGCCGATGGGCAGATTGGTGATTTTGTCGTAGATGAAGTTGCGTATGTCGCGCACTATGCCGGCTCGTATAGGTATGATGAAGTAGGCACTGAGGTATGCCGACCCTGTCTTTAGCATCGTGAGCACGATAAGCAGCAGTGCGAGTGCTGCAAGTGCTACCGACTGGCCGTACTCGTCGATAATCACCTGTGTGTAGTAGTAGAAGTTGTTTACGACCACATCCTTTAGCGAGCCTGAATCCCAAGGAATGAATGAGTATGACGCCTCGCGTATCTTGAAGAGCATTTCAAGAATCGGTATGATTATGGCGAATGAGAACAGCGTGAAAAATGCCGCCAGCAGGTTGAAGAGAATGTTGAGAAACAGATATTTCTTGTAAGGTGGTACAAACCGCCTCAAAATCTTTAGGAATTCCTTCATTAGTCGGTAGTTTTTTCTGTTGAAAAATTCTTTTGTTGCAAAATTACTATAAATCTGCGAGATTACTGCCGACTTTGCACAAGAAAATCGTAAATCAGCCAATCGAAGCGGTTATTTGCAACAAAATACCCCTGCCGCACTATTGCTTGTGCGGCAGGGGTGGATTATGCTGGTGTCACGCGGCTGTCATTCCGGCTGTTGCCGTTGTAGCGCGTGTGTAGGCAGGGCTACTTCACCACTTTGATTACGGCGCCTGCGGTCTTCACTACGTAGGCTCCCGATGCAAGGTTGCTCATGTCGATGTAGCTGCTTGCGCTCACAGCCTTCACGAGTGCACCGCCTGCGGTGTAAATCTGTGCATCGGCTGCTTCGGGAAGTATCACTGCATCGGCGTTGCGGTCGTAGCGTGCTTTTTGTGCTGCGGCGATGCCGTTGATGCCCGAACCGCCTGCGACGAAGTTCACTGCATTCGATTCAGCCGACTCAACGCCGTCGACAACGGCTGTCACGGTGTAGGCTCCATCGGCTGCCGATGCTATCTCATAGCTCTGCTCGGTGATTCCCGATGCGAGGAGTGTTCCGTCGTGATAGAGGTTGTAGGTCATTGCAGCAGCGTCAGCGTCTTCTTCCTTGCCTTGTGCCGGAGCCATGAACGTCTGTGCGGCTCTGCGGCAGATTCCTTCAATCATGAAGTTATAGTTGAGGCTATACTTGGTTGCAAGCGAGTACCATGAGTAGGTCGATGCCGAAATCAGGTCGCCGAATCCGGCTACAGCAGGTCCGTCGTCGGTCGACAGAGGCTTAATGCCCTTGGCATACTTCAGGTGGTAGCCTATCTTCACGTCGAATCCGGCAGGGATTACAAACGGTGTGTCGAGGCGGACCACATTCCAGCCAATCACAAGGTCAGCAATGTCGACATTCTGCTCAAATACCACATTGTTGCCAACTATCACCACTGCTGCTGCATAGGTGAGTTCGGTCGATGAGAGGTGGAATTTCACATGTGTGATTTCGTCGCCGGCCTTGTTCATCGTGGCGATTGAATCCGACGAGAAGAGAATTGCATGGTAGCCCTCATTCGACGAGCTTGTCATACCCACTGCGTAGCCGTAGTTGCCATTGTGGTACTTCAGCACTGCTGCCTCGGCGTCGATTGCCTCCCAAGTGAGTGTGAGGCTGTTGCCCTCGGCTTCGCCATGCAGATTGTAGGGTGCCTGTGGCTTCTGTGCGATGTGGTTCTCCACATAGAACTCAGTGCCCTTCGGCGATTCCCAACCGTTGGCATATACGTTGGTTACGGCATATACATACTCACCGTAGCGGCTGAGCACTTCGCTGAACGCTGTAGCTGTGGTCTCGGCTACTACGTCACCGTTGCGGTAAACGCGGAATTTCTCCACTTCGGTAGCCTTGATTGCTGCTGCACGGCGTGCCGGAGCTTTCTTGATTGCTGCGCCTGCCTCGATGCCCCACTCGCTGTGCTGCATCTTGATGGTGCCGTTGGTGACGGCCTTCACGCCTTCAGCTCCAAGTGTCACTGCCGGTGCGGCTGCAGCACTTGCCGGCTTGGCCTTTGCTGAGATAATGAAGTTGTAGTTTGCCATGTCGGGGTCGAGTGCGCTTGCGGCGAGCCAGTTGGAGCCGTTGTTGTAGCTGACCACTGCACCGCCGTCAACGCCCGGTCCGGCATCAATCACGAATGCGCTTGTTCCTGCCGGAACTGATGCATTGTAGGCGAGATAGAGGTCTTTGCCCTCAGGAATGAATACCGGAGTAGTCAGAGTGAGTGTGTAGAGATAGCCCGGCTCGTAGGAGCTGATGTCGTAGCTCCACAGCAGATCTTTTCCTGCATACACCTCAAGGTTGTTCTTGGTGAGTGTAGCGCCCGGAACGAAGGTAATCTCATAGATTTGGTAGTTGCTGATCTCGCTTAGCTCGCTTGCCGAGAACTTGGCTCCCCATGCTATGTCGAGGTCCTCGTCGAAGTTCACACGATACTTGGCTTCGCCGCAGTGGCTCAGTGTAGCTGCATCGTTGCTCCATTCAAGGTCGACCTTGCCGGTTTCGGCATCGAAGTTGGTGCTGAGCATCTGCGGTGCTGTGTATTCTGCCGGGAGTGTATAGGTGAGTGTGATCTCCTTTGCCGGAGAAACCTTGCCGCCGGCACTCTTGGCTACCACTGAGTAGGTCTTGTCGCCAAGCTGCTCCACTGTCTCGCTGAAAGTGGTCGCGGTGAGGTCGGCAGCAAGCAGTGCGCCGTCGGCATACACATCGTAGCCCGCAATATCCTCGGCTGCCGGCACTTCGCTGCAAGCCTCCACATCGGCGGTGAGCATGAAGTTTCCGGCTATGCCGCCCGATGCAAGAGTCTTCCACGATGGGTTCGACTGCTCAAATCCCTTCGATGAGGGTGATGAAGTGGAGAACACGTTGCCCTTGTTGTTGATGGCTTCAGAGCTGTCAACGCCCACCGGCTTCACGCTCTTGGCGTGGGTGATGTAGTAGCCGTAGGCATACTTGTTGCCCGGTTCAAGCTTGTAGGGGAGGGCAAGGGTGAATTTCGTCCATGCGTCGAGCGTGATTGCTGCCACGTCGTCGGCAGGAATTGTCTGCGAGTAGTCGATTACGCCGTTCTTGATTACGTACACCGTAACGGCTGTCGGCACTGATGCCGTAAACCAGGCGTTGATGGCTGTAATCTGGTGGTCGGGGTAGGCGATGAGGTCGTTGGCATCAAATTCCTGCTTAACCCATATCTTGGGTGAGCTTGCAGTGGCTCCGATGCTGTTGCCGAACTCCTTGTTCGACCACGACAGCTCTGCGTCGTTGCGCTTGAGCGGTGCCTGCCATGTGATAGTGCCGGTGAGTCCGCTCTCCACTGCGCCTGTAAGGGTGGCAGGTGCAGGCATATAGCTTGTCACTGCCTTTGTGGTAGCGGTGGCACTAACGCCACGGAAATTGTCACCGTAGTAAGCGTATAATGTGTATGTATGTTCGCCATCGGAATTTCCTTCTATTGTATATTCAGTGCCGTCGGTGATTTCGTGCATCGATATTATGTTGTTGTCGTCGTACAATACGTATTTGTCGGGTTTCACGTTGGCGATATTGCGAAGGTGTGCCGTAATAAGGAAGTCACCGGGACCTTCAGCGTTCCAAGTCTTGCCGTTGTCGTGCGACACGATGTTGCCCTTGCCTGCGGTGGCATAGCGGTCGGTGATTGCGCAGAAGTTCTGGTTGTAGCCGGCACGGTATTTCACACCCACAATCACTTCCGAGTTTTCGCTCACGATGTATGGCTCATCGAGCACGGTGCTGCGCCATGAGTTCTTCTCGAAGCCTGTGAGGTCGATTTTCTGGTTGCGCACGAGCTTGCCGTTCTCATAGATTTGGGCGTATGCCTCGATGAAGTCGCGATACTCAAAATAGTCGATCGCCTCAATCACCTTGTTGGCATAGCCTTTTAGGTCGTCGGCGGTGAAGCGTGCGCCAATGATCATTTCCACTGCACCCTGCGGGTCTTTATGAATGCCGTCGTAGCCGTTGTAGTCCTCGCCGTCGTGCCATTTCAGTTCAATGGGGTCGGTAGGTGCTTTCCACGACAGTTTCACTTTGTCGAAGCTCACTGTGGTAGTGAGCTCCCGGGGTGCTGCAAGCACGTTGCACACCTTCGGGTTGCTGTAGATTACTTCGCCAAGCGAGTTGATGTCGCTCTTGTCGGTAATCACCTTCGCAATCTCTTCGGCAGTCTGCTCGTTCACGTTCCACATGTTGCCCTGGGCATAGATTGTGTTTGCCGAGTTGTTGTAGAGGTCGTAGAGTGTGCCGCCGTTGCCGTTGTTCACGAATACGTTCTCTCCTGGGTTGTAGTCGTCGGCGTTGGGGTCGTCGGTTTTGCCGATGTTCACCTCGCCGCAGCCGATTACGGTGATACCCCAGAGGCTGCCCTCAATGTGGTTGCCCTTGATTACGGCGGTCTGCTTGCCTGTGGTGTCGTAGAGGCTCATTCCGCTACCGCCGTTCATGGCATTGGTCTCGTAGCGGTTGTTGATAAGCTCGTTGCCTTCGATTGTCACATTCATCGGGCCAATTGTGGTGAGTCCGTAGCGGCAGTTTTCCACTGTGTTGTTTTTTATCACCACTCTGTTGGTGCCTGCGAGGCTGAGCATGTTGCCCACGCCGATGCCGCCCACCTTGGTGTTCTTGTTGCCTGAAATGTAGTTGTTCTCAATTATCACCTCATTGTCACCGCCCACGGTAAGGTTGATTACAGGGCGGTTTGAATTTTCGGTGTTGCACTTGCCGAAATAGCATCCGCTCACCGTCACTCCGGCAGGACCGTTGGCTGCTCCGCCGATGGCTGCTGTTGTGGAGCTGAAGAAGTGTGAGTCGGTGATGGCATTGCCGCTGCTTGCCGAGCCGAGCGTGATGCAGCCCGACGAGGTCATGGCTGAATTGTAGTTATAAAAACGGCATTTGTTTACGATTATTCCCGTCACGTTGCCATAGCTGCGAATGCCGCAGTATTGCATTGTGATGTGATCAAACAGTGCCACGGCATCCTCGCCGAACACGTAGATTCCCTTTGGCTCGTCGGTGTCGCCGATGCGCGAAATGGTAGCTTTGTTGGCGGCACGGAAGTCGGTGTAGCCGAGTGCCTTGATTTGCACATTGTTGCCAAGCAACACTGTAGCGTTGTCGCTGATTCTCAGTGTGTCGGTAGCGGCAATCTCTATGTCGTCGGTCACATGGTAAGCGTCGCCCACCTTCGTCACTCCTGAGCCTTCTATCTGGCTCAGCGACTCAAAGGTGTAGAGGCTTTTGTCACCTTGTGTCACATAGCTTGCCGATGCTGAGAACCCACCGGCAATGGCTATTGCTGCCACTAAAGTAAAGTATTTTTTCATGTTGTGTAGAATTATGTGAATAAATCTATGCAAAATTACACATTATTAATTGAAAATCTGCATTTTTCGAAGAAAAACGGCACTAAAAATGAGGGCGTATCAAAATTTTCGGTTTCGATACACCCTCACAGTTGAAAAGAAGCTTATTTATTAACGGATGTTCTTTGTTATTGCAACTTTTACATTTCCTATGACATAAAGACCCGGACGGAGCGATTTTGCATCGTCGGCAGTTGCGTCTTTCTTCACAAGCACACCACCTATGGTGTAGATGTCGGCTTTTCCGCTTGCCGATGCTGCAAACACTGCATCAATGCCTGAAACGCCGGTCACGGCACATGTGGCTGAGAGGTTGCTGCCGTCGGTAGTAGTCACGGTGATAGTAGCTGAGCCTGGAGCAACGGCTTTCACCAGCCCGTTGCCGTCGACTGTAGCCACTGCTGTGTTGCTGCTCTTCCAAGTGAGAGTCTGCGAAGCGACTTTAGCCGGAAGAACGGTAGCAGTGAGCTGCACTTCTTCGTCCTCCTTGATTGTTGCCGTGGTCTGGCTGAGAGTTATCGACGAAGCGAGAATCTTTGTCACAGTCACGGCGCAAGTGGCAGATAGGTTGCTGCCGTCGGTAGTAGTCACGGTGATGTCAGCCGAGCCGGGTGCAACGGCTTTCACCAGCCCGTTGCCGTCGACTGTAGCTACTGCTGTGTTGCTGCTCTTCCATGTGAGAGCCTGCGATGCTACGTCGGCAGGCAGCACAGTTGCCTTGAGTTGAAGTTGGCTATCCTCCACAATTGATGCCGTAGTTTGGCTCAGAGTGATTGATGTGGCCACTTTCTTCGTCACAGTCACAGCGCAAGTGGCTGAGAGATTTGTGCCGTCGGTCGTAGTCACGGTGATGGTGGCTGAGCCTGGAGCTATGGCTTTCACCAGTCCGTTGCCATCGACGGTAGCCACTGCCGTGTTGCTGCTCTTCCATGTGAGAGCCTGCGAAGCGGCTTTGTCGGGCTTCACTG
>CAMFSS010000114.1 GCA_945983195.1 uncultured Prevotellaceae bacterium
AGGGCGTTGTCTTTGATGGGTATGAAACGGCTGAGAAGCGCACGGTGAAGGCTGAAGAGTACTATGGCAGCACCAGTGTTCGCATCATGTATACCGACCAGATACCGCGAGGCAAGAATCCGCTGCAACTGGTGTTGAACTATTGGAGTTTTGCAAGAAATGGCTGCAAGGCTGTGGCACAGCTCGAAAGCGGCTTTGATGTAGTGCTTGGCTATCAGCTCAGCCCTGTTACGAGCATGTATCCTGCCGTTGAGTACAAGCGTCTGCACGGCACTCCATTGGTCCTCTACACACTCGATATTTGGCCGGTTTCAGCAGAGTCTATGCTTCGGAGCAAGCGTAATCCGCTATATTCTGTTGTGAGGCGAATTAGCAAGAAAATCTATGGCGCTGCCGACCGAATACTTGTTACGAGCCGTCCGTTTATCGACTACCTTCACAGCGAAAATTCAGTTTCCCTTGAAAAAATGGGTTATCTGCCGCAACATGCGGGCACTGAGATGCTTGATGCTGACCTCAGTGCCGATGACAATGGCATCGCCGACTTTATGTTTGCAGGCAATCTTGGCAAGGGACAGCGGATTGATGTGATTGTCTATGCTGCCAAGGTGCTTGGCGCAAGACGCGATTATCATATTCATATTGTTGGGGATGGACGGATGCGCAGTGCCCTTGAGAAGATGGTGGCAGAGGCTGGATTGAGCGAAAATTTCACGTTCTATGGCAACCAGCGACGTGATGTTATGCCTAAGTTTTATAAAATGGCTGATGCGCTATTAATCACGCTTCGCGGCAACAATGAGGTGGGAAACACAATGCCCCGAAAGTTGCAAATGTATATGACCACTGGTAAGAAAATATTCGGGGCAATAAATGGAGCTGCCAATGAAGTGATTAGTGAGGCTAAATGTGGGAGTTGTGCCGAAGCCGGGAATTATAATGGACTGGCTGACAGGATGCGGTCTTTCATAGAGCATCCGAGCGACTATAGTGATTGTGGCGCTAATGCCCGCGAGTATTTCAAGCGACACTTCACACTCGACACCTACATTGACGGACTGGAAGCAGAATTGAAACAAATTGTAAAAAACATGTAATAATGACGAAATTTAGTAAATTGCTGCGAGGCAAGGCTCTCTATCAAACCCCCGATAAGATTTGGATAGCACGTGGAATGACTTTCTTCGCGGTTGATTATAATGGCAAGCGTGTGAGCCGTAAATATCGCGTTGGTTCATTGCTTGAACGCTTTCTTGGCTGTCATAGGCTTTCGAGCCAATTGCTGCGTGTTGGCTTGCACCACTTGCTACCACTGAATAATGGTAATCTTCTTGTTACGGCAAAGCGAAAGACATTCATAATAGCACCAAGTGGCGAGATTGTGAATGTGTGGAGCGGCTATAAAGGCAACAAGCCGGGGCATCAGGGCGTATGCGTCACACCTCATGGCTCAATTTTCTTTGCCGAGTATCTGTTGAATCCGCAACGCGATCATGATATTCGACTGTGGCGTTCAACCGATAACGGAATGAGTTTTGAGGTGGTGCAGACATGGCCAGCTGGCGATATTCGCCATCTCCATTTCGTCAAGTGGGACGAATATGAGCAGTGTCTGTGGCTTGGCACCGGTGACTATGGCGACAATGGCGCTGAAAACCGTCTGTATCGGAGTGGAGATGATGGCGCATCGTGGCAACTCATTGGGCAATACAGCCAGGATTGGCGTGCCATAGGAGTTTGTTTTACTAAAGATGCCTTGCTTTGGGGTACCGATGCAGGAAGTTGCCCCGACACGGTACATTTTGTTAGAATGGATAGGAAAACGCACCAGCTTGAAATATTGCAAGACTTCGAAGGCCCGTGTCATGGATGTGCGTCATACGCCGATGGTCGTGTATTCTTTTCTACAGGAGTTGAGGGTGGAGAGAATGAGAAAGACCGCTTTGCTCGCCTCAAGGAGTATAAGGACGGCAAGTGCGTTGATTTATTGAAAATTGAGAAGGACCATTGGCCTTTAATCCTTCAATATGGTGTGATGCGTTTCCCTCTTGGAAGCGACAATTGTAACCGAGTGGTGTTTACAGCAATGGGTTTGAAGCACCATGGAGAATGTATAATGATTGAGGAATAATTTTTGAGTGATGGGTATTATGCGAAAAGACAATAAACTTATGGCATTGATGTCGGTGTGGGGCATTATTTTAGTAGTATTAGGGCACAGCGGATTTGAGGAACCGATAATACGTGAAAGATTGGCATTTCTTCATTCATGGATTTATAGTTTCCATATGCCCTTGTTTTTTATGATTTCCGGTTATTTGTTTTCATTTACAAATAAGGATTTCATATCGATTAACCCAACTAAATTTCTTACCAAGAAAATACAAAGACTTTTAATTCCATACACCGTTCTTGGAATTATCCTGTATATAATAAAATTAGCATTTTCAGGATTATCCCATGCTGAAAGAACATTCTCTGTTGGAGCTTTCTTCAAAATGTTCATTTCACCCGGTTGTGCTGATAGCACTATGGGTTACTTATGGTATTTGCTGTCATTGTTTATGATTTTTGTAATAGTTATAACAATGATAAGGTTGAGATGCAACTTAAAAAGTACATCATTATGTATAGCTCTATTTGCGACATTCGTATGTGCAGATAGCATTTTGCCAAAAATTGAGTGGCTCAATATCTCATCAGCCGTTCATTACATGCCCTATTTCCTTATCGGTATTCTATTATGCAACAATAATAAATTATCGACCTTGATAAATAGAATTGGGGGGGGTAATTTGCTGATATCTACTATACTAAGCGTGCTAATAGTTGCTTGCCGCTTAGAATTCCCATTCAAAATAGGAGCAATCGTTTCTGCTATAGTTGGAATATGGATGTCAATATCCTTATGTAATGTTGTATTAAGAATTAATCGATTTGGAGATTACCTTATTAGTTTCAGTAAATATACATACTCTATTTATCTATTTTCTTGGTTTGGACAATATGCTGCAAAAATAATCATTATTAACATTTTACATCTACATTGGAGCTTTTGTGTAATGGCAATGTTCATTTGTGGATTATTGTTGCCGATAATAGTTGATAGAATAGTTGATAGAATAGCGAAATTGCAAAATTGTAGAGCCTTACATCTGATAATTGGATATTAAAAATGGAGAAGGTTTTGATTCTTGATGGTGGGGCAACTCATGCTGTAGCTATAGCCGAGTGTCTCAAAAATAGTGGCTATTCTGTTGCCGCATTGTGCAATAGCAAGTATGAGTACGGCTATCATTCCCGCTTTGTCGATGAGCATTACATCGGTCCTGACAGCCATAGTGATGACTATACACACTGGGTGATTGAGTTCCTGCGGTCAAGACATTTTGACGTTCTGATTCCCACATCTGATGCTACTGCCGAGTTTATGAGTTTTAACAAGGCGGAGCTAATGGAGCTTACAGGTGTGCTAATGCCCGATAAGGACATTTTCAAAAAAGCATACGACAAGAATGAACTCATGAAAGTGTGCCGCGAGAACGGCTTCCCTCACCCTTTGACAATAGATTTACATAGCTGCACCGACATTAATGTTGATAAAGAACAGTTGAGCAAATTTCCATATCCTGGATTGTTGAAGCCCAACCTCACAAGTGGCGGTCGTGGAATGACTTTGGTCAATTCAATTGATGAACTGAGGCAAGTATATCCGTCAATCCACGAGCAATATGGAGAATGCCATTTGCAGCAGTTCATAAAAAATGGTGGCAAGCAGATAAAGGTGCAAATAATGACCGATTCCGATGGAGAACCAGCATACTCGTCGGTGATATGGAAACAGCGTTATTATCCGGTAAATGGGGGAAGCAGTTGCTGCAACGTGACTATTGACAATCCTGATATCGTGGATATTTGTGGAAATGTTCTGAAAGCTATCGGTTGGATAGGATTCGCTGATTTTGACCTCATAGAGAATCCCGATACGGGAGAGTTGCTCATAATGGAGATAAATCCACGCATTCCAGCTTGCATCCGTTCAGCGTTCAAGAGCGGCGTTGACTATGCTACGATGATTGCCGATGTGACTCTCGGCAAGACTATGCGAAATTATAAATACACGTCAGGTATAAGACTGAGGCATCTTGGGTTTGATGTATTGTGGTTTCTTAAATCGCCCGACCGTTTCAGAACGCGCCCTTCTTGGTTCAAGTTTTTTGGACGAAAACAGTATTATCAAGACTGGGTAATGGGCGATTTTTCCGCATTCTTTTGGGGAAGTATCGGAAATATCCGCAAACAGATGAATCCGGAGTTTCGGAAAGCTAAAAGTGGCGTAAAAGTATAAATCTTGTTATCATCAAAAATGATTATGTATCAGTTTGTTAAGCGCGTATTCGATTTCGTTTGCGCGGTGATTGGCATTGCCGTTACCAGTCCACTGTGGCTGTTGGCGATTGTGGGAATATTGGTGTCGGATTGTGGACCTGTGTTCTATACCGCCCACCGTATCGGCAAGGGCAACAAGCCGTTCAAGATGTTCAAATTCCGCTCAATGCGAGTGGCTAAAGCTGCAAATGAAGCTTCATTGCGCCCCGATGAAGACCGTATTTTCCCATTCGGGCATTTCATTCGCAAGGCAAAAATTGATGAGCTTCCGCAGCTCCTTAACATACTCAATGGGACCATGAGCGTAATTGGTCCAAGACCTGTGGCGCAGGACCAGTTTGACATGTTTCGCTTCGGCAAGTGGAACGAGGCTGCAAAAGTTCCGGTAGGACTTAGCGGTCCTGCTGCTCTTTATGATTACATCTATGGTGACCAAATCACCGATGAGAAAGAGTATATGGAAAAAGTATATCCCACTCGCCGTGAGCTGGAATACACCTACGTCAGGAAATGCGGAATTTTCTACGACCTGAAGATGATAATCTACACCGTAATCTGCATTGCCTACGGAGTGTGTGGAAAAGAGTGCCACTGGATTCTCGAAGAGCTGAAGCAATCCGCTTCAGAAACAATGGATAAATAAAAACGAAGTTCAATAATATGAAAAAAGTATTAGTGACAGGAGTTACAGGAAAAAGTGGACTGTTCTTCTATGCGGAGCTAAAGAAAAATGTTGATAAATTATCAGACTATCAATTTGATTTTATAGTACGGAATGAATCTAAAGCAAGGAAATTATTGGTAGCTGAGGGATTGAACCAATGCTTGAAAATTGGAGATATTGGAGATACCGACTTCATTAACAGCACAATAATTGGGGGGGTACGATGTGCTCCTACATATCTCTGGCATAGGTTCATCAGTTGTACTAACAGAACCTGCTGTTAAGAGTGGAATTAAAAGATTGATATTCGTGCATACAACTGGAATCTATTCAAAATACAAAGCTGCCGGTGAAATGTATCGAATAATTGAGAAGAAAGTTGAACAATTGATTGATGGCACTGACATACAGCTTACATATTTGCGTCCAACGATGATTTATGGAAATATAAATGACCATAATGTGGCTATATTTATGAAAATGGTCGATAAACTACGATTATTTCCGGTTGTATCTGGAGCAAAGTATGAATTACAGCCTGTATGGTGTGGAGATTTAGGTAAAGCGTATTACCAGGTATTAATGAATCCGGAAAAAGCAAATAGACGTAATTACAATTTATCAGGTGGGCGTCCAATCCTTCTTATTGATATGCTTAAAGTGATGGCTAAATATCTTGACGTGAAAAATACATTTATTTCAGTACCATTCTGGTTTGCATATTCTTTAGCTTGGATTCTTTATTTATTGACTTTTACTAAATGTGACTTTAGGGAAAAAGTTCAGCGATTGGTCGAGCCAAGAACATTCGAATACACAGATGCAGCTAATGACTTTGGATATAGTCCTGTTAATTTTGAGGAAGGAATAAAAGCTGAAATTCAAGAATACCTATCATCAAAGAAGAATAAAAAATAACTGATTATGAAATACTTACTTGTGGTGGCTCATCCCGATGATGAGACGCTGGGTGCCGGTGCGTCGATGTGGAAATGGGCGCACAGTGGCGACACCGTTGATGTGTGCATCATGTGCACCGAGGCGAAGGCGCGTGCATTTCGCCCCGAAGACAATGAGCTTGAGGACGACACCAATGCTTCTAACAAGTTTTTGGGCGTGAACCGCATCTACGAGGGCACGTTCCCGAACATCGAGATGAACACCGTGCCGCACCTGAAGCTGGTGCAGTTCATTGAGTCGGCAATCCGTGAGAGTGAACCTGACATTATCATCACGCATCACCCTGCCGACACCAACAACGACCATCTCCAGACCTCGATGGCGTGCCAGGAGGCAATCCGACTGTTCCAACGCCGCCCCGAGGTGAAGCGCGTGAAGGAGTTCTGGTATATGGAGGTGCCCTCGTGCACCGAGTGGAAAATCAACAACGCGATGGAAACGTTCAATCCCAACTGCTACGTGGAGGTTGGCAAGGAAGGTGTAGAAGCCAAGATAAAGGCTTTGTCGATGTATCGTGGCGTGATGCGCCCTTACCCGCACCCCCGCAGCGCGGAATATATCACCGGACTTGCTGCAATGCGTGGCGGTCAGTGGGGACAAGCCTACAGTGAAGCCTTCGAAGTGGTGCTTCGAGCCTACTAAACTAAAACCAACTATGACAGCATTGATTGACAACATTTTGATTGACAGACTTTTTGCGCAGGCAAAAGATTCGC